>NZ_JBKVWU010000004.1:0-64013 GCF_046972485.1 Hominilimicola sp. | reverse complement strand
TTTCAGTATTGTGCCACCCCTCAGTCAACTTCGTTGACAGCTCCCCTCAAGGGGAGCCTTTTTTTGCCTCTCCTTGAGGAGAGGTGGCACGAAGAGTGGTGGCTTTTGCGGGATGTCGTGGGACGCCGTCACCTACTAACAAACCACTTAGGCGACCAATGATCGCCCCTACGAATGTTCGCATTTAGGACGTCGTGGGTGCCGTCCCATACGAAGTAAGGTATTTACTTATTAATTACTTCTCCGATATTATTAATCTGAATTGAAATAGTTCCGTCATCGTTATTTATAAATTCGATATACTCATTATTTTGATAATATTCAGCCGGGAAAATAACTTCAACACCGATATCCGTTACAATTTTCACGTTTGACGCCAATTTCTTTGTAACATAGCTGTTCACTTCAACCTTTTGAGGTACGTTTGCTTTCTCAATTTTGTCGATAAACTCACTTTTCATACCCGGTTTACCGTCAAAAATTTTATCGGCAACCTGTTCGGTATCAATAAATTCCGTTTCGCCCTCCTCAATATTTTCGGTGATGTATTCTTTCATTTTTGAAAGTGTTTCGATTGTATCGCCGCCGTTTTCTTCCGTAACCTTTTTCGCAATTTTACATACTGCATTTACGGATTCTCTTGAAGAAATATCATAAATACATTCAAGCAATACATCTGCGATAAGGTCGGTTGTTTCACCGTCGATTTTACGCTTTTTACCGAGATATTTAATTGAAAAATCATCTTCAAAAATAAACGCACATTCCGCAATTTTTTGTGAAGTAGTCGGCAAAATCGCATAATGGTTTATAATCTGATTTTTCACTTTACCGTCGTCCTGCAAAACTTGGTGTGTATACCCTATTTTATTTTCACACTTTAAAACCGCAAGCAACGGACGTTCATTTATCATACAATCGCAAACTATAAGGTCGGACGAATCGGGCTTATCCGATTGAGTAACTCCCTCATAAACGCGTTGCGCAATAAATTTCGACATTGTAATAAAATAATTTTCGTCCTTTATATACTCTGCCAAATGATATTTAAAACCGCTGTTTTCCGAAAATTCGGCATTTCGCATACTTGCGTCCTCAAAAACTTTTTCTATATGCTTTGTAATAAAACTGTTTATACTTGCGTCTGTAACATCAAGTTCTTCTTCCGAGTACACACTCACACCCGAATTTGCGTCAAGTATATGTACAATCGCTCTTTTTAATGATGCTATCATTTTATCAATCCTTTCAAATCAAGTAAAATTTATTATACCATATCACTCAAAAAAAGTAAACATTGACAAACATAACTTTAGTGTTTATACTAAAAATATCTAACAGAAACGGCGGTGAAATTATGCAAAAATATAAAGACAAATCTTTGAATATTGAAGAAAGAATTAACGATTTACTCTCTAAAATGACAAACGAAGAAAAGGTCGGTCAAATGTTGCAAGTCAGCTACAACACGTTGAGCAAAGAAGATTACGAAAAGTACAAAAATCTCGGTATCGGCTCATTCCTGCACGTTTTAGGTGATGAGGCAGACGATATAAAAAAACGCGCAGAAAAAACACGGCTCGGCATACCTCCGATATTCGGCATTGACGCAATTCACGGTCACTGTCTTTTAAACGGTGCAACAGTGTTTCCGTCACAGCTTGCAATGTCATCAAGTTTCAATCGCAAGTTAATACACGATATGGGCAAGGCTACTGCCAAAGAAGTTGCGGCAGACGGTCTTGACTGGACATTCTCCCCCGTTTTATGTATCGCAAGAGATTTAAGGTGGGGACGCGTAAACGAAACATTCGGTGAGGACAGTTATGTTATAGGCGAACTCGGCAAAGCCATAATTGAGGGATACGAAGAAGATAATTTGATTATTGCGTGCGCAAAGCATTACATTGCATACGGTGAAGCAACAGGCGGACGTGACGCGTACGACAGTGAGGTCAGTGAAAGAAAAATCAGAGAAGTATTCCTACCGCCGTTTGAAAAAGCCGCAAAAGTCGGTTGCGGCTCGGTTATGACCGCTTACGGCTCTGTTGACTCCGTTCCGCTTAACGCCAATCCGCGTATGGTAAGAGAAATTCTTAAAGACGAAATCGGTTTTGACGGATTTGTTGTGAGCGATTACGAAAATGTCTTAAATCTTGTCACCAAGCAATTCATAGCCGAAAATTTAAAAGACGCGTCCAAACTGTCGATTGAGGCAGGCAACGATATGAGTATGAATACGCACGAATTTTACGATTGCGTGTCAGAACTTATAGAGAACAATGAAATTGACATAAAATATATTGATGATGCGGTAAGAAGAATACTTAGAGCAAAATTCAGAATAGGTCTTTTTGACGGTAAAAAGACAGTTGACAGAAGCGTCATAAACTGCAATGAACACAAAAAACTTAACCACAAACTTGCACAGGAAAGTGCGGTTTTACTTAAAAATGACGGTACACTGCCGCTGAAAGGAAACAAAACCATCGCCGTTATAGGTCCTAATGCGGACGACATAAGAGCGATTTACGGCGACTGGACATATTTTTCACACCCTGTTCCGAAAGAAAACGTTACACCTATGGGCGACTATTACACGATACGTTGCGGTATGGAGGAAGTATTCGGAAAAGAGAATATTTTATACAGCAAAGGCTGTGACATTTTAGGTGAAGAAAATTATATTGATGACGCGGTAAAAATTGCCGAAATGGCTGATGTGGTTGTATGCGTAATCGGCGACTGTCTTGCTCAAAACGGCGAGTATCGCGACAGAGCCGACCTTGAATTATCGGGTTATCAAACAGAACTTGTCAAAAGTCTGATTGACACGAAAAAACCCGTAATAGCCGTACTTGTAAACTGCAAACCGCTTTGCATATCGTACCTAAAAGAAAACTGCAATGCAATTATCGAGGACTTTAACGGCGGTGACTTTGCCGGTTTGGCGGTTGCGGAAATGATTGGCGGTAAATTTAATCCGAGCGGTAAATTGACAATTTCTTTCCCACGTCACAGTGCCCAAACACCTTGCTACTACAATCAATACGAGGGTTGGCACGGCGGTCAGTATGTTGATTTGGAAAAAGGCTATGTATACGAATTCGGTGACGGTCTTTCCTACTCCGAATTTGAATATTCAAACCTACGCTTATCCCAAAACACAATAAAAAATGAGGAAGAAATAACCGTATCGGTTGATGTTACAAACAAAGGCAATATGGACGGCAAAGAAACCGTACTTATGTTCGTCAACGACGTCATAAGCTCCGTCCTCACACCGACAAAACAATTAAAAGGTTTTGAAAAGGTATTTATAAAAGCAGGCGAAACAGTAACGGTAAACCTAAAATTAAACATAAAAGACCTTGCAATCGTGACGAGAGATTTGGAATATATCGTTGAAAAAGGCAAGTTTGAAATTATGGTCGGCAGAAATACAAAAGAATATTTAAAAGATATTTTATCGGCAGAAGAAAACATAAAATTATAATTGAGCCTATCGACAAAACTGCAACGGTTTTGTTTAAAATCTGAATTTTTTATCACTCATAATATAAAAATTATGAGTGATTTTTTTGATAAAATTCGACTGATAATGAATATTTTAATCTCAAAATTCAATAATATACAAAAAATTTGTTTTAACATAAATATAAGTATCTAACAGTAACAATTCTGTATAAAAACAGTTGACAATTAGCTTATTCGCTGATAAAATAAAAGTAGTACGATAATATATTTGTACATATTCCGCCATAAAATGACGGACAAAACAGCACCATCTTTTCAAAAAAGCATTAGCTTTTAGAAAATTCGATTTTCCACAAGACAAATCAAATATGGTGGTTTTTTCGGCACAGAAAATCGGTGTGCCAATATTTATTACATTAAATTTCAAAGGGGGAATTTTTTTGAGAATGACCGGTGCTGAAATGGTTGTTAAAACACTTGAAAAGAACGGCGTTAAGGTTGTATTCGGTTATCCGGGTGCAGCTAACTGTCCTATTATAGATAAGCTGTCCTTTTCTTCCATAAAGCATATCCTTACTCGTAATGAGCAGGGTGCGGCTCATATGGCTTCCGGCTACGCAAGAGTTACGAAACAGGCAGGTGTCTGTACCGCAACTTCAGGTCCGGGTGCTACAAACCTTATAACAGGTATCGCAACCGCATATATGGATTCTATTCCGATGGTTGCACTTACAGGTCAGGTTGCTACAAAGCTAATCGGTAAAGACGCTTTCCAGGAAGTTGACATTACAGGTGCTACGTTGCCTTTTACAAAGCACAGCTACCTTATAAAAGACGGACTTGACATTCCGCGTGTTGTAAATGAGGCATTTCATATTGCAAACACAGGCCGTCCAGGTCCTGTACTTATCGACTTCCCTATGGATCTTCTAAAAAAGGAATTTGATTATCCTGAAGAAGACGAGGACGTTAATATCCGCGGCTACAAGCTAATGGGCAAAGCTAACGAATCACAGGTTAAGAAGGTTGCCGAGGCAATCAAAGGTGCTAAAAAGCCGGTTATACTTGCCGGTGGCGGTGTCGTTATATCAGACGCTACAAATGAATTCAGAAAATTTGTAAAAGAAACAGATATTCCTGTTGTTTCAACAATGATGGGTATAGGTATTCTTCCATCGGACAATCCGAGATACTACGGTATGATCGGTTCACACGGTGTTAAGAGAGCCAATCTTCTTTTCAATCGTGCAGACCTTGTAATCGTAATGGGTTCAAGACTTGGTGACAGAACTGTTGCAAATGTCAAGGGACTTGAGGAAGGCAACAAACTTATACATATCGACCTTGACCCTGCCGAAATCGGCAAAAACACCCAGCCTTATATTCCTGTTGTCGGTGATATTAAAGATGTTCTTGAACAGCTTACATCTCAAATTTCAGGTTACAAGACAAACAAAGAGTGGATTGATGAAGCTGAAGAACTGCGTCAAAGATTTACACATAAACCGGTATGTGAGGATAACGGATTTGTAAATCCGAAGTATTTCTTAAACGTACTTTCGGAAAAGACAAATTCAGATGTATACCTTTCAACCGAAGTCGGTCAAAACCAGATTTGGTGTGCCAATAACTTCAACTTTAAAACACCACGTTCGCTTTTGACTTCAGGCGGATTCGGTACAATGGGTTACGGACTTCCTGCCGCAATCGGTGCGTCTGTTGCCGCAAACGGCTCAAAGCCTGTTATCGCGGTAATGGGTGACGGCAGTTTCCAAATGGATTTACCGGAAATGGGTACTATGGCTCAATGGGACATTCCCGTTAAAATGGTATTGTTCCAAAACCACCGTCTTGGTATGGTACACGAACATCAGTATCTTCTTTATAAATCAAATTATCAAGCTGTTGAAATAGAAGGAAAACCTGATTTTGCAATGCTTGCAAAGGCATACGGCTTTGAGAGTGGCATAGCTAACGAAAACAGCGAGGTTTCAGAGGCGATAGATAAGATGATGGCACATGACGGTTCATATCTTCTTATCGTAAACGTAAATCCTTTTGAACCTACCGGTGACGCTCTTAATGAGGCTACTCTTCCGAAAAAGGAGGATAAGTAATATGGAAAGATATACATTATCAGTCCTTGTCGAAAACAATCCGGGTGTACTTTCAAGAGTTGTAGGCTTGTTTTCAAGACGTGGATTTAACATTCATTCACTTTCAGTGGGTACTACTCAAGACCCGCAAGTATCTCGTATCACTATTGAAGTGAACGGCGACGCACAAATTGTCGAACAAGTGTCAAAACAGCTTTCAAAGATTATGGAAGTTATCAAAATCAAGACACTTCGCGACAGCGAAATCGTAAAGAGAGGACTTTCACTTGTAAAAGTTAAGGTTACACCTAAGACAAGAAGTGAAGTTATCGAAATTACAAACGTATTCAGAGCAAAGATAGTTGATATTTCACCTAACACTTTGACTATCGAATTGACAGGTCATAACACAAAGCTTAACGCATTTATCGACCTTGTAGAGCCGTACGGAATTGAAGAAATCGCCCGTACCGGTATGACTGCTCTTGAACGCGGAGCAAACACATTAAAACTTGATAAATAATTATTATTTATAATACATATTTAAGAAAGAGGTAATCAAAATGGCAAAAACATTAGACCATGAAGCAAAAGTATTTTATGAAAGCGATTGTAATCTTGGACTACTAAAGGGCAAGACTATCGCAATTATCGGCTACGGTTCACAAGGTCACGCTCACGCACTAAACCTAAAGGACTCAGGCTGCGATGTAATCATCGGTCTTTATGAAGGTAGTAAGTCATGGAGCAAGGCTGAAAAGCAAGGCTTGAAAGTATATACATCAGCAGAGGCTGCAAAGAAGGCTGACATCATCATGATTCTTATCAACGATGAAAAGCAAGCTGACTTGTACAAGAACGAAATCGAACCAAATCTTGAACCGGGCAATATGCTTATGTTCGCTCACGGTTTCAACATTCACTTCGGAACAATCGTTCCTCCTGCAGACGTTGACGTTACAATGATCGCTCCTAAGGGTCCTGGTCACACAGTACGTTCAGAATATCTTGAAGGTAAGGGTGTTCCTTGTCTAATCGCTGTTGAACAAGACGCAACAGGTAAGGCACAGGATTTAGCACTTGCTTACGCTTTGGGTATCGGCGGTGCAAGAGCCGGTGTTCTTGAAACAACATTCAGAACAGAAACAGAAACAGACCTATTCGGTGAACAGGCAGTTCTTTGCGGCGGTGTTACAGCTCTTATGCAAGCAGGTTTTGAAACACTTGTTGAAGCAGGTTATGACCCAAGAAACGCTTACTTTGAGTGTATCCACGAAATGAAACTTATCGTTGACCTTATTTACCAAAGCGGTTTCAAGGGTATGAGATACTCAATTTCTAATACTGCTGAATACGGTGACTATGTAACAGGTCCTAAGATTGTTACTGCTGAAACAAAGAAGGCTATGAAGAAAGTTCTTTCTGATATTCAAGACGGTTCATTCGCTAAGGAATTCCTACTTGATATGTCACCTGCAGGTCGTCAAGTTCACTTCAAGGCTATGAGAAAGATTGCGGGAGAACATCAACTTGAACAAGTCGGTGAAGAAATCCGTAAGCTTTACAGCTGGAACAGCGAAGACGATAAGCTTATCAATAACTAATTTGATGTATTTAAAAAGACTTCACGAAAGTGAAGTCTTTTTTGTTGCATTTTTGCCACCACTCCGTCACTTCGTGACACCTCTCCTCAAGGAGAGGCTTTTTGGCTCCACTTGAGGGGAGCTGTCAACAACGTTGACTGAGGGGTGGCACTATCTGTTTTATTTTAAAGGCGACCAATGGTCGCCACTACATTTTTATGCTTTTTTTGCCACCACTCCGTCACTTCGTGACACCTCTCCTCAAGGAGAGGCTTGTTTGGCTCCTATCATGGGGAGCTGTCAACAACGTTGACTGTGGGGTGGCACTATCTGTTTCATTTTAAGGGCGACCACTGGTCACCCCTACAACACCAATATTTTTTATGCTTTTCTTGCCACCACTCTGTGACACCTCGCCTCATAAGGCTCCCATCGAGGGGAGCTGGCGACGCAGTCGACTGAGGGGTGGCACATTTAATGGCGACCAATGGTCGCCCCTACGAAGCACGCCAAGCGTGATGTCGTTTCACACAAAAAGCCGTCAAAGTATTACTTTGACGGCTTTTACCTTATCAATTATACGATTTCAGCACCGCTTTGAATATCATTAAGAGTAGTCAAAACAGTAAGTTTATCTTCAAATTCAGCTGACAAAATCATACCGCAAGATTCAAGTCCCATCATCTTTCTCGGTTTCAAGTTTGCAACGAACAATACATTTTTACCGATTAATTCTTCAGGCTTATGGAACTTTGCTATACCTGAAAGAATTTGTCTTGTTTCACTTCCGACTTGCAATGTAAATCTAAGAAGTTTTGATGACTTTGGCACTTTTTCGCATTCAAGTACCTTACCGACACGAATATCAAGTTTTTCAAATTCTTCAAACTCGATATAATCTTTATACGGTGCAATTTCAATCTTTTCTTCTTCCGGCTGACCGAATTCTTCTTCAAGTTCGGCAAGTTTCTTTTCTGCGTCAATTCTTTGGAACAGCGGAACAGCCTCGCCTACTTTTGTACCCGCCTTTGTTTCACCGAATGTCTTTGTACTTTCAAAACTCAAATCATCTGCACCGATTTGTTCGGCGATTTTCTTTGATGTTTCAGGCATATATGAGCTTAACAATGCCGCAATAATTCTGATTGTTTCAACAAGATTATAAAGCACTGTACCCAATCTTGGCTTATCATCTTCATTCTTTGCAAGCACCCATGGAGTTGTTTCGTCAATATACTTATTCGCTCTGTCAACAACTTTCCAGATTTCGTCCATACTATCCGCAACGTGAAGAGTATTCATCTTCTTAATAATATTATCAATCGCACCTGTTGCAACAGCTTTCAAATCATCATCAAAATCACCGTGTACGTCACCGCTCTGAATTTCACCGTCAAAATACTTATTAATCATTGCAACAGTTCTGTTTACAAGATTGCCAAGTGTATTTGCAAGGTCACTGTTAAATCGGCTGATAAACACTTCATAAGTGATTGTACCGTCTTGTGCGAAAGGCATTTCGTGAAGTGAATAATATCTTACCGCGTCAACACCGAAATGCTTTACAAGGTCCTCCGCATAAATTACGTTACCTCTTGACTTACTCATCTTTTCATCACCGACAAGCATCCAAGGATGTCCGAACACCTGTTTCGGAAGCGGTTCGCCCAATGCCATAAGCATAATCGGCCAATAAATTGTATGGAAACGAAGAATGTCCTTACCGATAATATGCACATCTGCAGGCCAATACTTATTATACAATTCGCCCTTTTCTTCCGGTGTATAACCAAGCGCCGTAATATAGTTTGAAAGTGCGTCAATCCACACATACACGATATGTCCGGGGTCAAACTCAACAGGAATACCCCATGTAAAGCTCGTTCTTGACACGCACAAATCCTGCAATCCCGGCTTTAGGAAGTTATTAACCATCTCATTTTTACGTGATTCCGGCTGAATAAATTCCGGGTGTGACTCGATGTATTCCATAAGCTTGTTCTGATACTTACTCATTTTGAAGAAATAGGCTTCTTCCTTAGCCTTTTTAACTTCTCTGCCGCAATCAGGACACTTACCGTCTACAAGCTGTGTTTCAGTCCAGAATGATTCACAAGGTGTACAGTACCAACCTTCATATTCACTCTTATAAATATCACCTTGATCATAAAGCTTTTTGAAAATCTGCTGAACAGCCTTAACGTGATAATCGTCGGTTGTACGGATAAATTTATCATAGCTGATATTAAGCATATCGGCAATATCCTTAATTTGTCCCGCAATCTTATCAACGTGCTGTTTCGGTGTTATACCCTCATTTTCAGCGATTTCCTGTATCTTCTGACCGTGTTCGTCAGTACCTGTAAGGAAAAATACATCCTTACCTATAAATCTGTTAAAACGTGCTATTGCGTCCGTAAGAACTATCTCATATGTATTACCTATATGAGGTTTCTTTGAAGTGTACGCAATGGCAGTAGTAATATAAAACTTTTCTTTACTCATTCCAGTCACTCCCCATTAAATTAATAACAAAATCTTTGAACAATAGGCACTGTTCTTTTATAAATCTGCCTATTCTCTTTAAAAGTCTTATCGGTGCGTCAAACACACCCGCTTTATAAAAACTGATTATCAGCATAAGTATTATCGGGCCTAAAATCATACCGCCGATACTAAGTGTTCTGTAACCGATATACATAGACATAAGCGTCAATATCGGATTCATACCTATTCTTGAGCTTACAAGTTTCGGCTCGGTAAAGTGTCGCATAAGCGCAACTGCGGCATATATAACAATCAGACCAACTCCGAGTTTAATATTGCCGTTCAAAAACGAAATAAGCGACCACGGCCACAAAACAAGACCGCTGCCGAAGAATGGCAATGCGTCCAAGAACGCAATACCTAACGCAATAAGAAGTGCATACTCAATATCAAGTATACTCAGTCCGATAAACATAATCGCAAACGCGATACACATAAGTATTCCCTGCGCTTTAATATAACCGCCGAGATACTTTTTTAATTCCGTCTTTATAAGATTCAGCCTGTCCACAAATTTAGGACTGAACACGCCCTGCACAGTCGACATAACTGTTTTGTTTTCCGAAACCATAAAATACGATGACAAAATAAAAACGACTATACCTATAAACACGCTCGGCAAAGCCTTTGCAAAATTGCCCGCATAATCAACCATAGGCGTTGACTTCATATTGATAAATTCAGCGGCTTTGCTTGAAACCGTCTCACCTGCCGAAGTAATCGCCTGTTGAATGTTGCTTGGCAAATTCATATATACAACAGACCATTTTTCGCCCAGTGCCTTTGTACTGTTTTGAATGTTTTCGTAAATAGTCGGAAACTGCGTATATAACATTCGTCCTTCATCAACAATTTTCCATATTGCAAATGTGAGAACACCACCAAAAATTCCGACTATCAGTACTATTACAAGCACCGCCGACAGTCCTCGCGGTATTTTCAGCCGTTTCTGCAATGTATCCGCAAGCGGATTTACCGCCATTGAGAACAGATAGCCGAGCAAAAACGGCAAAAACAACTTAACAAGAAAACCTAACAGCTGCAATATTTTAGGCAGACATATATATGCCGCCACAGCCAATATCACAACACCCAATACAAACAGTACAATTTTTACCCAATTTTTTTTCAGTTTCATAAAATCATTCCCTTCGTAAATCACGAGAATGTATCATTATTTTCCAAGGAATCTATTCATCAAAGTATATCCTTCTTCGATATAAATACCTGTCTTTTTACCGTTTTCTTCAGTATATGTAAGATTAGCATTTTTATCCGTTTCGTTGGTGCTGTCATAGATGATGTACGGAACAGGGTCAGAAACGTGCGTCTTTAGCTTAATCGGAGTCGGATGGTCGGGAAGAATCATCATTCTGTAATCAATGCCTCTCTTTTCAAGCTCGTCCTTTAGGAACTTGACAACCTTTTTATCTATTGTTTCAACAGCAAATTTCTTCTTTTCAGGCGCACCTTGGTGTCCCATTTCGTCAGGTGCCTCCATATGTACATAAACGAAGTCACTGCCGTTTAAAATTGCGTCAAGTGCGGCTTGTGCCTTACCTTCCCAGTTTGTGTCACAGTTACCTGTTGCACCTTCAACGTCAATCGAATTCATTCCGGCACATTTTGCAATACCTTTGATAAGGTCAACAGCGGAAATAACACTGCCCTTTAGACCGAACTTTTCTTCAAAGTTATCAAGCTGAGGTTTTGTACCCTCGCCCCATACCCATATTGATGTTGCAGGATTTTTGCCCCCTGCAACACGCTTTTTGTTTACAGGGTGTTCTCTTAAAATCTTTTCACTTTTTTTCATCATTTCAAGAAGTGTATCCGCACCGTCACCCTTTGGAAGATGGTCTGTTATCTTCTTGTCTGAAATATCGTGAGGAGGTGTTAATTCAACATTAGTCGAACCGCCCTCCCAAACTGTAAGATGACGGTAGCTGATACCCGGATAGAACTTAATCATATCAATATCAAGCTCTTTTGCAACAGCCTTGATAAGCTCGGCAGCCTCTTCTGTTGTGATTTCGCCCGCACTATAATCAAGCATTGTCTTATCCTCGTAATTTTCTTCGTCAGAAAGAGTTACAAGGTTACATCTGAATGTAACGTCATTGTCCTTTAGCGGAACGCCGATTGACGCCGCCTCAAGCGGTGAACGACCGCTGTAACATTTTTTTGTATCATAACCCATAACAGATAGATTGGCTACGTCACTGCCCGGTTTCATACCGTCTTGAACAGTCTTAACCATACCCATCTCGCCATGCTGTGCCATATAGTCGATTGTAGGCTTATCAGCCACCTCTAAAATTGTTTTACCGTCAAATGCGTCAACGGGATAATCTGCCATACCGTCGCCAAGTATTACTACATACTTCATTTTTTATCTTCCTTTCATTTTATCTTTATGTTTAAAGTTTATTCAGTCACGATTTTCACCAATATTGCTATTGCCCCACGTCCGACGTGAGTACCGATAAGCGGACCGAATTCACCATACATTTCTATACAATCTTCGCCGTATTCATCGCGAAGTTTTTCACAAACCTCCTGTCCCTTATCCTCGTCCGACTGAACGATTAAGAACTTATGATTTTCCGCGTCAAAATCAGAATCATCTTGAATTTTTGCAATCAATTTATCAAGCAGCTTTTTCTTACCTCTCAGCTTATCTAAACTTTCAACAAGTCCGTGTTCTATTGTAAGTATTGGCTTGATGTCAAGCATTGTGCCGACAAATGCGGCTGCTTTTGAAAGTCTGCCGCCCTTTTCAAGATATTTTAACGTATCAACCAAAAGGTAACATCTCCATGTTTTTATGTACTTTTCACATTCCGTTATAATCTCGTCAACGCTTTTGCCGTCCTTAGCCATTTGCGCCGCATGAACGGCGGTTTGTGCAATGTACAGAGAAAACTTCTGCGTATCGACAATGTGAAAATCCGCATTCGGATTTTCTTCTTCAATCTCACTCTTAACAAGATTTGCTGTTTGGTACTGACCGCTTGCGGCTGATGAAAGTGCAAAATATATTACGCTCTCATGCTCCTCGCACTGCTGTTTAAAGTAGTCAAGCATATCACCGAACGGTGTCTGTGAAGTAGTCGGAATACCGTCGTACTCCTCAAGTTTATCAAAAAATTGCTCATTTGTTATTTCAGTTCTCTGAACATATTGTTCAGTGCCGAAAATACTTAAAAATGATATAACGCCTATATTATATTTGTCGGCTATATCCTGCGGAATGTCCGAACCGGAATCCACTATTATTTTTATATCTGCCATATTTGCTCCTCTCATATAAATTCGGTATAAATAAAATTTAAAATTGTTTTTTATTCTCTTGATTAAAAGCTTTAGACGCAGAGAAAATTGTTCACAGTGCCGTTTTGCAGCTCACGGTGCTGTACGGTTACCGCCCTAAGCAAAAAATGGTGCTGTTGGCAATTTAATCAAGTCTAATTACCAATGGAATTGAGTCAGCTGTCCTAAATCCTTTAAATTATCAAACCCTTGCTGACGAAGTGCCTCGTATACAACAATCGCAACGGAATTTGAAAGATTAAGACTTCTCGCCTCTTCTATCATAGGTATTCTTATACAACGTTCTTCGTGTTCGTACAAAAGTTCTTCGGGAAGTCCTGCATCCTCACGACCGAACAATATATAATCGTTATCCTTAAATTCAGCCTCAACATATGTATGAGGTGCTTTTGTTGTTGCATAAAAATATCTTGCACCCTCTGTTTTTTCAAAAAAGTCCGCCAAATTATCGTAATAGCATACATTCAGCAAATGCCAATAATCCAAACCCGCTCTTTTCAAATTTTTATCGGTAATCTGAAAAGCCGTCGGACGTACAATATGAAGTCTACACCCTGTCGCCGCACAAGTACGGGCAATGTTGCCTGTATTCTGCGGTATTCTCGGTTCAACAAGAACTACATTAAACAAAAAATCATATCCTTTACTTTAGAAATTTAATCATAAATCTATTTAACAGCGGTCGTTTTATCTTTACCGCTTTTTTGGGGCAAAGTTCTTGACAGCAAAAACATTTTATACACCTTTTCGTGTCAATAACAGGTTTACCCGTTGACATATCAATCGCTTTCGGCGGACAACATCTTGCACATTCTCCGCAACCTACGCATATATCGTAATCCATTGCCGGCTTTGACGCAAGTGCATTTATAAGTCGTGCATTAAGTGCGTCCGGAAGTGAAATCAATTTAATCAAATTAAAATGGCTTTCAGGCTTTAAATAATCCTTCATAACAAGCGGTTTAATATCTTCGCCCGCTATATCAATTTTTTCCGCACTGTCACACACAAGTCCGCGTTCAATCGCCTCACGCACCGTATCAACTTCATTCGGTGCATAATCAATCAAATAACATGACGCCAAGTCAAGCGCGTGTGCATTTTCTGATGCCATAACAAGTCCTATATGTCTGTTCTGACCTGCCGTCGGACCGTTGCCCTCCATACCCCAAACAGCGTCCATAATGGACAATGTCGGTTTTACACATTCGTGCAAATCCACAAGCATTGAACAGAATGACTTTCTCTCATTCAATCTGAAATGCAGTTCCGCTTTATATGTTCCGGGAATTGTGCCGAAAAGATTTTTAACGGCACCTGTATAACTCGTCATTGCGTGAGTTTTCAGTTTCGGCAGTGAAATTATAACATCTGCATTCAAAATCGGATTTATTATCGGAATTTTCTTTACGGTCTTTCCCTCAGGGAAATGCACTTCCGTAAAACTTGTATCAAAATTCAATTTTGCGTTTGTTCCCTCGACAGCCTTATCCACACCGCAGACTGAATAAACGCCCTTTAAAGCCGTAGTGTTATACGGACCGCCGGGACTTTCGGCAATCGTCACGTTTCCGCCGGCTTTTTCGACCATCACTATAACCGCGTGAAGAAATTCGGGATTTGTCGTAACCGCCTCCTCAGGCTTTTTCTTGGAAACAAGGTTGGGCTTTATGACAACATTATCACCCTTTTTCACAAACTTCCCAATCCCACCGATTAAAGACACCGCATTTTCTACGGCATTTTGCACTTCGGAATATCTGTCACATTTTACGACGGAAACTTTATTATTCATTCTTTAATTCCTCTCTTAGGTTTCTAAATGTTGTAAACCTCTGCCTATTCTATCATTATACAATATTCCGAGTAATATTTCAACCGTAAAACAGTAATTTTTATAGGCATAGTGCCATTTTATTGCATATATATTTCGCTAAAATACGGCACACTCCATTAAATTATATCTTTTTTCGTTTTATAGACAGTTTACTCCCTTTAAAGTAAAAAAAAGACTTGACATAAAGTCAAAAGCAGAGTATTATTTTCACATATCAAAAATACGTTACTTTGATGTAACTTTTAAACGGTGTATTTTTGATAAAAAAAAGGTGATTTGCAAAAATCACCTTTTTTCAATATCAGCTTTTTTAGTTTTTTGGATTGACAATATCACGCCAATCAAGGTCACCGCGTTCAAGACCGTGAATAAGCACTTCTGCCGTTGCACAGTTCGTTGCAATCGGAATATTGTGCATATCGCAAAGTCTCAGAAGCGAAAATACGTCAGGCTCATACCCTTCGGCATTAAGCGGAGCACGGAAGAAAAGCACCAAGTCAATTTCATTATATGCAATTCTCGCACCGATTTGCTGATCGCCGCCCTGCGGTCCT
Source organism: Hominilimicola sp. (assembly GCF_046972485.1). Lineage (NCBI taxonomy): Bacteria > Bacillati > Bacillota > Clostridia > Eubacteriales > Oscillospiraceae > Hominilimicola > Hominilimicola sp. The sequence goes on along the minus strand of NZ_JBKVWU010000004.1, from coordinate 48,586 downwards.
GACAAAAATCTATATACATTAAGACCGGTATTTTCAATAATCATCTTACCTGTTGTGCCGGTTGCATACAGAGAATGTTTTGACAGAATACCCGAGTAAGCAATACAAAACTGTACCATTAATTCTTTTTTCTTATCATGTGCTATTAAAGCGATGTTCACAAAAATACCTCCTCATTCACTCTATTTTCCGAAAAGCTTCTTAACCTTATCAAAAAAGCTTTCCTTTTCATCAAATTCCATAATAGGCACTTCTTCGCCCATAAGTCTTGCGGCAATATTTAAAAATGCTTGTCCTGCCCTTGAATTTTCAGCCGAAACCGCCAAAGTGCCTTTAAGAGCGGCAACCATAAGTTCCTCGTCATCGAGAACAATTCCAAGCACAGGTACACCCAACATATCTACACAATCGTCCATATTCATCATTATTCCCTTGTCAATCATATCCGATCTTACGCGATTAATGACAACCTTGACATCTTCTATACCCATATCTTCAAGCACGGATATTGCTCTGTCACCGTCACGAAGTGCCGTAACTTCGGGCATTGTGACCAATATGGCACTGTCCGCACCCATAGCCGCATATAAAAAACCGCCGTCAATTCCTGCCGGAGCGTCTACAAGGCAATAATCAAACCTTGAAGAAAGTTTTTCCCATATCCCCTTTACCGCCTCATCTTCGACAGACGAAGTGTCACGCGTTTGCGGAGCGGGTATAAAATACAAGTTTTCATATCTTGTATCCTTAATCAAAGCCTCGTCTAAGTCACAGTTTTCTTCGATTACGTCAAATATATCGTAAACGATACTGCTTTCAAGCCCGAGTGTAATATCCAGGTTTCGACAACCCATATCCATATCGACAAGTGCAACAAGATTACCCCTCATAGCCAATGCCGCACCTATATTTGCGGTTACAGTTGTCTTTCCCGTACCGCCTTTTCCGGATGCAACTATGATGATTTTTCCCATTTTCCTTATCCTTTCAATATGAATTTATGCGTAGTAAAATTATCCAAAACTCTTTTCTGCGTAATTATATCACATTTTTTTCTCTTTGTCTATATTTTTACCAAAAAATCATCTACACAAATTTGATTATTTATTAAATATGCCTTTTTAGGATTTTCGGTATTCGGCGTATCAAATTCATCAAAATTGCAGTGAGTTTTTGAAATTCTTACGTCTGTCGGCTTAAAGTCAAGCGCAAATATATAGGCATTGTCATTACCCATACACCCGGCCTCAACGCTGCCTTTTATACTTCCGATAACGATAACGTTACCGACCGCCGTTATCATTCCGCCCTCCTCAACGTCGCCGAAAAGGGTAAGGTGTCCGTCCGCAAAAACTGTTTTGCCTGCTTTAACAACGCCTTCGTAAAACCTCGCACGACTGCTTTTAAAATTAGTCGTTACGACTTCCTTTATCTCCTCAAGTTCCGTTTCTTCCTCCGCGATTTCGCGGACTTCTTCACTCTCATTATGTATTTCTTCAGTGTTTTCCTGAAGAAGTTCCTTAGGCAGTTCAAGAGTTTCTTCAAACGAATCTTCGGCTTTTATCACTTTTCTTTCACCGTAATTTATCTCACATTCCGGCAACATAGCCGTAATAACCGCGTCAAGACGCATTTTATCACTCGTTGAAAGTTCCCTGCCGACAACATATATATTACAACGTCCGCCGCCGAAAAACTTTCTGAACTGTCTTATTTTTTCATACAGGGAGTTCATCAACTTAGAAAATTCACATTCACTGTCAAGATATATCTTCACCCCGTCAGCCGTACCTTTCAGCTTTATAAGCTCTTTTTCCAATTCAATCAAACCTCCCCATATTATAAACTATCTCAATAATCCGCCTTGCACATCTGTTGTGGTTGTAGGCTCTGCGGTTGCGTCTGCACTGTCAAGATTGAAATATTTATCAAAAATATCTTTTGCTACCTGCGCGGCATTTGTACCACGAACACCGTGTTCAAGCACAACCGATACCGCGATTTGCGGATCGTCAAACGGTGCAAAAGCAATAAACACAGCGTTATTTGAACCGTTTCCGACCTGTGCCGTACCTGTTTTACCGCCGACCGCTATACCGTAATTTGCGAAAATTTCACTCGCACTACCTTCGTCAACAACTCGTTTCATACCTTGTTTTACGGCATTGATAACTTCATCGTCCATATCGACTTTTTCGACAACTTCCGGATTAAATTCTTTTACAACACCGCCGTCAACCGATGAACGAACGCTTTTTATAAGATTTACTTTATATCTTGTACCGCCGTTTGCGATTGTTGCGGCATAGTTTGCAAGCTGAATAGGTGTAAACAAACTGTATGACTGACCGATTGCCGCTTGAAGAGTGTCACCGCCAAACCATTCCCGATCGGTAGCACTTGCAACTACCTCTTTTTTATATTCGGGGCTTGCCATATGACCTGCCACTTCTTCGTCAAGCTCGATACCCGTTTTTTCACCAAGACCGAACTTCTTTGCATACTCATCAAGTTTATTTATTCCCATACGTCTGCCGACTTCATAGAAGAAATAGTTACACGAATTTTCAAGTGCCGCACTGACGTTTTGCTTACCGTGAGTCAATTTATATTCGCCCCAAATCCAGCAAGTCGGCTGATAGTCGGCATAAAATTTATAAATACCCTCGTCCTCGATAATTTCATTTACATTCAAATTACCCGTTTCAAGTGCCGCAATCGCCGTCAAAGGTTTAAATGTCGAACCAGGACTGTAAAGTCCGCTTACAAGTCTGTTCCACATAGGCTTTGCGTCATTATTAATCAAAGTTTCATAATCCTCATTAAACTTCGACATATCGTATGTCGGATACGACGCACCTGCAAGCAAATCGCCTGTTTTTACGTCAATGACAGCAACAGAACCTGCGTCACAGTCTGCACCGTCCTTTGCTTTCACACCGCTTGACGCACGAATATTTTGTATTGTATCTTCAAGCGATTTTTCCGCCACTTTCTGCAAATCCGAATCCAATGTAAGCACGATATAATCGCCCGGAACAGGCTCTGCATCGTTCATAACGGTAATCTCTTTACCGTTTACTTCCTTAGTTGTACCTGTAGTGCCGTCAATACCTCTTAAATACTGTTCGCCCCACTTTTCAATGCCCTGTTTACCGATAATGTCATTATAGCCGTAACCCAAATCTTTGTTTGCCTCGTATTCTTCGGCATTGATTTTACCTGTACGACCTAAAATATGCGTTGCAAGTCCGGGAGCGTCATATTGACGGATATAGTCGTTTATAACAGCTATGCCTTTAAATTCGTCCTGACGTTCCTTTATCTGCGTTACCGCATCGACGGATATATCGTCCGCAACTGTAAACAATGTTGTCTGTGACAAACCGCTTGCCTCCGCAGCGTATCGGATACCCACGATACGTCTTTGCTCGTCCTCGCTGTAAACGTCGCTGACTTTATATATCTCCTTGTATGCCTGCATTATTTGGTCGGCAGACATATTTTCTTCTATACCCTTGCCAAGATGTGAATTATTCTTAAACCACGCTTCACGTTCGTCCTCCACGGAGCCGTCCTCGTTTTCGTCCTCAAACTTAAACTGATATGGTGCGAACGAAATAGGTAAATCATCATAATATTCACATTGAGTCGAATAAAATATATCCACAAGTTTTTTTATAATATCGTTAAATTCTTCGTCTTTAACATCGGTTTTCTGCATAACAACAGAATAACCGACTTTGTTGGATACAAGAGTTGTTCCGTATCTGTCAAGAATTTCACCTCGCGGTGCTTTTTCGACTATATTGGTAGTCATTCTGTCATTAGCGATTTCATAATACTGTTCGCCCTTTAATACCTGTAAATCAAAAAGCTTCCATATCACCGCCGCAAACATAACAGCTATGACTATTTTTAATATAATAAATCTCGCTTTACTGTTTGGCATTTATATACATTCTCCTTAAGCTATCAAAAGCTTTTTCTTCTTTTCTTCTTTATACAATGTCTTTTTTAGTATCGGATATAATATAACTGCAATAACCGTATTAAATACCGCCGTCGGCAATGCATCACTGAAAATTACCGACACATCAAACGTCATTTCTCTTATGACGAACAACAATATTTCAAGTATTGCCGACATAATAAAGGTCCATACAATCGTTTTCGGAAAATTACCGACATATCTCGGACGTTTTCTTGCCGCGAATACGATTATCGAACTGTACGCATAAAACAACGTAATCTCCGTAAAATTTCTTCCTCCGATTGCGCCCATAACAACGGCACATATTCCGCTTATTATAACAGCAGTGCGAAATTCATTTTCAAGAATTGCCACACACATCACAAACGCCAATACCGCAGACGGTACCGCACCGAATATATGGATAGGTGAAAGCACTACCGTCTGAACAAGAAAAATCACAAAAATCCACAGAAAAATCTTAAAATTTCTCACTTTTTCTCTCCAATCAATATGTTCCGTTTATAACAAGCACTTCATAAAGCTTGTTGAAATCAACAAGCGGCTCTACTGTTGCATAATTCAAATTACCCATAGCGTCCGAATTTATCTCACGAATTACACCGACAGAAAGTCCTGCCGGATAAATTCCGCCTGAACCTGACGTTTCAAGAATATCGCCTATTATAAGGTTTGAGCCTTTGTCAATAAACGTCATTTTACAGTAGTTTTGGCTGTACAATTCACTGTCGCCTTCAACAACCGCAACATCGCTTGTTCTTGAAACCTTTACGCCCATTGCGTTATCGGGATTCAATATTGTCGAAACAATCGACCATGTAGGACCTGTTTCAACAACTTTTCCTACCACTCCGTCAGGTGTTATAACCGCGTTTCCGACAGCTACACCAGCAAGTGAGCCTTTGCTTATCTGTATTGTGTCGTACCAGTTATTTGACGAATACGCAATAACAGACGCGGCAACGGTTGAATAATTTTCAAGACTGTTTTGAAGTTCAAGCGTTTCTTTTAAACGTTCGTTTTCTTCTCTGTAATTTGCAACATCTTTATTTTGTTTTTTCAGCTCATTAATTTCACCTACAAGTCTTGCGTTTTCTTCCTTGTAGCCGTTCATTTCACGAATAAAATCAGTCGTATCCGTAACCTTGTTCACTATATACGAAAAACCGTTCTGAAACGGTGAAAATACAGTTCTAAGCACTTTGGATACGGGATTTGTACCGCCGAAATGAGCAATAGCGGCACATACAAGCACTACGGCGGTTATAATCGCCGCCGCAATCACGCCTTTTCTTTTAAAAAATGATGACATATTTTCTAACCTTCCGTTATACAATCCAAAATTATTTTGATGATTCGATAAGTTCTTTTATATTATCAAGAGCCTTACCTGTTCCTATTGCAACACAGTCAAGCGGATATTCGGCAACGTGTGTGGGAATTTTTGTGGATTCGGTGATAAGTTTGTCAAGGCCTTTAATCAACGCACCGCCGCCTGTAAGCACTATTCCACGTTCCATAACGTCTGCCGCAAGTTCCGGAGGTGTGTTTTCCAATGTCAGCTTTATAGCTTCAATCATTTCGTCCACATTCTCGCTTATAGCTGCTCTGATTTCGCTTTCCTTGATTTGTGCCGTTTTCGGCAAGCCTGTCGCAACGTCACGACCTCTTACTTCGTAAACGCCTTCTTCGTCATCTTCATATGCAGATGCAATGGCTACCTTAATATCTTCAGCCATTTTGTCACCTATATTGATTTGATTTTCTTTCTTCAAATAATTGATAATAGCACTATCCAAAGCATTTCCCGCAATTCTGATTGATCTTGACGAAACGATACCGCCCAGCGAAATAACCGCAACTTCTGTTGTACCGCCGCCGATGTCGACAACCATATTACCTGTTGCATCATTCACAGGAAGTCCGGCACCCATAGCAGCCGCCATAGGTTCTTCGATAAGTGCAACTGCCTTTGCGCCTGCTTGAATAACCGCCTCTTCAACTGCACGTCTTTCAACTTCCGTTATGCCCGACGGTATGCAAACAACAACTCTCGGCTTAAATACGTTGCTCACGTCAGCCTCTTTTATAAACGCTCTTATCATAGCTTGAGTTATGTCAAAATCCGCAATAACACCGTCTTTCATCGGACGTACCGCAACAATGTTTTCAGGCGTTCTGCCTATCATCTCATTTGCCGCATTACCGACCGCAAGCACCTTACCTTCGTACTTGTCAATCGCCACAACAGACGGCTCTCTTACTACTATTCCCTTGCCCTTTACATACACAAGTGTGTTTGCTGTACCAAGGTCAATTCCTATATCTTTTGAAAATATCCCCATTTTCGTTGTTCTCCTTTTATAATATCAATCACATACAAAACCGAATGGTTTTGTATTCTTTGTTCTTGGGTGTTTGAGGTGCAACCTCATTAAAAATCATTTCTGACGACCTGTGCGGCAGAAATGGCAAAAATCTAAAGTTTCGACTTCGGAGGAACTTTATGATTTTCTCTTTAAAAATCACTCAAAAATTACATCTATTGATGTGATTTTTGGGCTGTTGACATACCTGTCAACAGCTTTATGTCGAATTCGTCCTCAAGCGTGTCCGCAAGTGCACTTATCGGCAGACCGACAACATTAAAATAATCGCCGTCAATCTTTTCAATCAAAAGTGAACCGAGTCCCTGTATTCCGTATGCACCTGCCTTATCCATAGGCTCGCCCGAATTTATATATCCGCGAATTTTGTCATCGCTCAAATCTTTAAACTTTACTTTTGTCCTAACTTTTCCGCAAACGGCTTTTCCGTCGCTTATTCGCATAACGCAATATCCCGTATATACTTCATGTTCACGTCCCGAAAGTTTTGAAAGCATATTAAATGCGTCATCTTCGTCTTTCGGCTTACCGAGTATTTGTCCGTCAAGCGTTACGATTGTGTCTGCTGAAATTATAACCGCATTTTTATTGCGTAAAACCTCTTTCGCGGTTGCACTCGCCTTTAAAAGTGCAAGCTCCTGCACGTAAAGCTCGGGTTTCAAATCTTTTGAAACGGAATCTTCGTCCGCTTGCGAAACAATCACCTTAAATTCAAGTCCCATAAGCTCCAAAAGTTCTTTTCTTCTCGGTGAACCCGACGCAAGTATAAAATCTATCATTGCATTATAACCTTTCTTAAAGCACACCGCGATAAAAATGTCCTCTTGTGTATGTGTTTTCCGTCATACTCTGCACATTTTTTTCGCCGTTTAAAGCTCTCTTATACATATCTATTATTTTATCACATTGAGCGAATTTTTCAACAGTAAATATCAATCTGATACTGTTTATTTTAAGTTTTTTTAAATCCGCGATTTTATCCGCCATAAATATAGGCTTTGAATTTAAAAGTTTTGCTATACAGCCTTTTGAACAGACAATCGGAAATTCCTCTTTTTTTCTGTCTTTCAGCTTGTATATCATTTTGCCCTTTTGGCATTTTCCCATAGCCTTTATCGGGCAGTTTTTCATCATCATAAGCGGAATATGTCCGTAGCCTATAACTTCAAGATCAGCGTTTGTATTTTCACATAAATCGGCAATTTCATGTAAATTAAGTTCAGGAGATAATGTAACCGTTTTCAAATCGCCGTAATGCTGTGCCGTTTGCGAATTAAAAACATTCAATCTGAAATCGCCGTATATCTCTTTATCTTTATACTTGTAAATTGCCGCCGGTGACGAAACAAGTACACCATCCGTCTTTATATTCTCTTCACAAAATATATCCGCCGATTTTGATATTATTTCAACATCGTCAGGCACATCTTTTAGTGTCCCCACCAAATCATTGGGGGCATATATTCTTTTTATGTTATTTTTAACTGCGGCTTTGAACTGTTCTTCATCACTAACTTCACAAGTGAGTATTATATTCGTGTTTTTACGGTTGCTATGCTCAATTTCAAAGTCAAGTTCTCTGCCTTTTTCACGCATTTGTCTTTGATTTATAAGGCTTTCGCAGCATTCACGTCTTACGCTGTTTATTTCCTTAATCGGAATTGTAATTCCGTCGTCTATCGTAATATTTATATCGTCACATTCAAACGGTGTACTTCCGAGTTTTAAAAGCTGGTCGCGAAGTCTTTTTTCGTCCATAGGTTTATGGAGTGCTTTTTCGGATTTTAGTGTCCCTTGTGCATACGCGTAATGTCCGTCATTATCGTACATTGTAAGTTCAAGCGGGGCATCAACATTTAGTGTCCCCATAATACCTGTATTGATTTTACGGATATTTGAGTCCTCTGCGGCGCGTTTTTTCGCCTCATCGGTAAATTTATTTTCCGCGCTGTTACTCGGAGTATCGTGGCTCATCATATTTTTACCGAGATTGCCTTTAAAATATCCGTCTGTAAAACCTGTTCTTGAAAATGCGTCAAGCAGTTCCTGCATATCTTTTTTTGACACGTTTCCGCCCTTGTCAAGATACTTTCGGTACACGCCCACAACAGCGGATACATATTCCGCTCTTTTCAAGCGTCCTTCGATTTTCAGTGATGTTACGCCTATACGTTTTAGTGTCCCCAAGTCATTCACAAGTGCCATATCTTTAGGACTTAAAACATATCCGCTTTTAACCGTTTTGCCGTTTTCAAGCAAATCATACGGCAATCGACACGGTTGAGCGCAGCGACCGCGATTACCGCTCCTGCCGCCTAAAATACTCGACATAAGGCACTGTCCGGAGTAACACATACAAATTGCACCGTGAACAAAAACTTCAATTTCCGCTTTTGCATTTTTGCAAATATGCTCTATCTCTTTTTCCGACAGTTCACGTGCCAAAACCACTCTTGAAAATCCCATATCCTCAAGATATTTTACACCCTCAAGACTTGTAACAGTCATCTGCGTGCTTGCGTGCAAAGTCATATCCGGAACAGTCTTTTTGATAATCTCCACAGCGCCCATATCCTGAACAATAAGTGCGTCAACGCCGATTTCATTAAGTTGCTTCAAATATTCTTTAAGGCTTTCAATTTCCTTTTCCTTAACAAGCGTATTTACCGTAACGTGAACGTCAACACCGTACAAATGGCAGTAATCCACCCACGTTTTCATTTCTTCGATTGTAAAGTTTTCGGCACTGTAACGCGCGCCGAACTGCGGACCGCCGAGATATACCGCGTCCGCTCCCGATTGTACCGCCGCCGTAAGTGCCTGTCTGCTGCCGGCAGGTGCTAAAAGTTCCATACTCATTTAACCTTCTTCTTGCCGTCTGATACAACTGTATTTTCTTCGTATGCTTTTAGTTTTTCTTTTAAACTTTTAATAGTTTCTTCAAGAGTTTTATTGTTTTTATTTGCTGTTTCAAGGTCTTTTTTTGTCGATGTTAATTCGGCATTCAATTCTGTTTCATCAATCGTAACCTGTCCGCTTTTTGCGTCGTCAAGTTCTCTTTTTAGCGAGTCGTTTTCTTTTTTTAAATTATCAATTTTTGAATTTAATTTTTCTATTTCGACCTTTACGGAATCGTCCGATTCAAGTGCTTTGAAATATTCATCACAAATATTAAGCGCCGCCAAAACAATAGGACGTTCCCCAAGAACATTTTGACCGCCATTTAAAACGTTTTTAACCTTTTCATTTATATGTTCGCCCAATCTTTCGATATACTCTCTGCTTTCCTCAGCAACAACTGTATATTGACGTGAATTAATGGTTATTGAAACTCTGTTCACCGCCATGACTTCATCTCCGTTTCTTAATTTTTTCGCATAAAATACCTAATATACTCTTATTATACAATAAAACCAATTAAAAAAACAGAGTTTTTTTGACTTTTTTCAAAATATTTTATAAAAAAAGAACGGTCACGCCGTTCTTACAGATTATATACAAAACCATTATGGTTTTGTATACTTTATTTTTGGGAGTTTGATGGCGTATCGGAAAGACATCCGATGCTCGCAGAGCAGTTTTGCCGTAGGCAAAACTACTGAAAAAGCTAACCTCAATTAGTAATCATTTCTGGCGACCTGTGCGGCAGAAATGGCTTAAGATCTAAAGTTTCGACTTTGGAGGAACTTTATGATTTTTCTCTGAAAATACTCAAAAATCACATTGAAAGATGTGATTTTTGGAGCTGTCGACACTTTGTCGACAGGCTCACTTTTATAATTCTATCGTTAATTTTCTGCCCGTTTTTTCATATATTCTGTATTTAATACCTACCATGTCAAACATTTTCTTTGACGCAATAGTGTTAGCCTCATCGGCATATTTGTCGGACATATACACAACTTCCTTGATACCGCTTTGAATAATCGCCTTCGCACATTCGTTGCAAGGGAACAGCGTTACATACAGCTTAGCGCCCTCAAGCGAGCCTGAACTTCTGTTTAAAATCGCATTAAGTTCGGCATGGCAAACGTACATATATTTCGTATTTACAGGGTTTTCACCATTTCTTTCCCAAGGCATATCGTCATCGCAACACCCTGTCGGCATACCGTTATACCCAAGCGACAATATTTTATTTTCATGATTTACAATACACGCACCAACCTGTGTATGCGAGTCCTTGCTCCTCTGTGCCGACAGTAACGCAATCCCCATAAAATATTCGTCCCACGATATATAATCTTGTCTTTTCATCTTCAATCCTCCAGCAAAGAAATCTTTCATCATATAACAATTTTAACATTCCTAAAATCATTAGTCAAGAAAAAAGCCGTCCGATTTTTTCAATCGAACGACTTTAATTGCCGTATCTCTTATCTTACAGCCGACAACATCATGCAGAGCATACCCAAAACCATAAAGGCAGTTGCCCACAAAAAGAAAATCGAAAGGAATTTAAAAACCATATATGCTGTGCCGTGGTCTTTTCCGGGCTTAATTTCTTCACCGTATATTGACAAAAATCCTTTATCCCAATCATCATCGACAAGTCCAAACATATTAGCATTGGTAATACTTGAAGTGTGTGAACGTTTTTCTTTTTCAATCTCTTTGTTAATTCTTTTCTCATCTCTGCTTATAAAAGACACCATTGCAAAAAGCATTACGGTAATACCTATCATCAAAGGCATAGTTATGCGTATTTTGTACATTGTCATCCTTGCCATGTACGTAAGTTCATTTACTTTCATAAATAAATTGCAAAGCCACAATACCACAAAAGCCGGTACTGCACCTATGCCAACCGATATTGCCGCATTTTTCAACATCCTTTTAGTTTTATTCATAATTATCCCTCCGCAAAGAGCAATCAAAAACGCCATTCACCTACAGAATTAATATTTCTTTATACCTATATCACTTCTATGGAATTCATCTGTCCAAGAAATTTTTGCAACACCTGCATAAGCATTTTTAATAGCCTCGTCAAGGTCTTTGCCGACAGCCGTAACACCAAGAACACGTCCTCCGTTAGTAACGATTTTACCGTCCTTTACCGCTGTTCCTGCGTGGAACACAGTCAAATCGCCTACGTTATCAAGACCGCTGATTTCATAGCCTTTTTTATAGCTTACAGGGTAACCGCCCGACGCCATAACAACGCATACCGCCGCATTATCTTCCCATTCAATGTTGATTTCATCAAGGCGTTCATCAATAACAGCCTCCATAATTTCAACAAGGTCAGTTTTTAATCTCGGCAAAACAACCTGTGTTTCAGGGTCACCGAAACGGCAGTTATATTCAATAACCTTAACACCGTTCGCAGTCATCATAAGACCGAAATAAAGCACGCCCTTAAATGGTCTGCCCTCACTGCTCATAGCCTTAATAGTCGGAACAAAAATATTTTTCATACATTCTTCCGCTTTTGCGTCATCATACAAACGGCTCGGTGAGAATGTACCCATACCGCCTGTGTTAAGACCTTCATCATTATCATATGCTCTCTTATGGTCTTGTGCCGATACCATAGGTTTAACAGTCTTACCGTCGGTAAATGCAAGTACACTGACTTCAGGACCTGTCAAAAATTCTTCGATTACTACACGACTTCCGCTCTTTCCGAACTTTCCGTCGTCAATCATTTCGTGAACGGCTTGCTCAGCCTCCTCAAGGTTTTGTGCTATGATAACACCCTTGCCAAGTGCAAGTCCGTCAGCTTTTATAACTGTCGGAAACGTGTTTTGCGCTTTGATATAATCAATCGCAGACGTACTGTCTGTGAACACTTCATAATTTGCGGTAGGAATATTGTACTTCTTCATAAGTTCCTTTGAAAAAGCCTTACTTCCCTCTATTATAGCGGCATTTGCACGAGGTCCGAATGCACGAATACCCTCTTTTTCCATTGCGTCAACCATACCAAGTACAAGCGGATCGTCAGGTGCAACCATAACAAGATCAATCGCATTGTCCTTTGCAAACTTAACCATATTTTCAATATCCGTTGCGGCAATGTCAACACACTCCGCAAGTTCCGCAATACCGCCGTTACCCGGTGCACAATAAATTTTATCTACCTTTGGCGACTGTGCTATTTTCCAAGCAATAGCATGCTCACGTCCGCCGCCGCCTACTACTAATATTTTCATAATTCGTTCTCCCTTTAATTAAAATACTCACCAATTAAAATCGCAGAATTGTGTGCAGTTCGTTTGAAACGGCGAGCGGTGCTGTACGTTGGTACTGCCCCGAGCCGTTGAATACGAAATATACCCAACCAGTAAAAGTCGCAGAATTAGTTTCAGATGTGCCAAAATGCAATGGGTGCTGTACGCGTGTACCGCCCCATTACTTTGAAGTGCATATGGAACTGATTATGCGTCTTTGGGATTAATGATGGAACAATCTTATACCTGTGAAACTCATACACATATTGTACTTGTTGCACGTTTCAATAACATTATCGTCACGAATTGAACCGCCGGGTTGTGCAATTACTGTAACACCGCTCTTTTTGGCTCTTTCAATATTGTCACCGAACGGGAAGAATGCGTCTGAACCAAGTGCAACATCTGTATTCTTATCAAGCCATGCTCTTTGTTCTTCCTTTGTGAACACTTCCGGCTTTACTTTAAATGTCTTTTCCCATACGCCGTCTGCAAGTACATCCATATATTCATCTGAAATATACACATCAATCGCATTATCTCTGTCGGCTCTCTTAATTCCGTCAACAAACTGCAAACCAATCACTTTCGGTGCTTGTCTCAGCCACCATATATCAGCCTTATTGCCTGCAAGACGTGTACAATGTATTCTTGATTGCTGACCTGCACCGATACCGATTGCCTGACCGTCCTTAACGTAGCAAACACTGTTTGACTGTGTATACTTCAATGTTATAAGCGCAATCTTTAGATCTCTCTTTGCCTCGTCTGAAAGTTCCTTGTTATTCGTTACTATATTTCCAAGCAATTCGTCATTAATATCCAGTTCATTTCTGCCTTGCTCAAATGTGACACCGAAAACTTGCTTTCTTTCGATTTCGGCAGGTTTATAATTTTCATCAATCTTTATGATGTTGTAATTGCCTTTTTTCTTTGCTTTTAAAATTTCAAGTGCCTCGTCTGTATAACCCGGAGCAATAACACCGTCTGAAACTTCTTTCTTTATAAGAAGTGCGGTAGCCTTATCACACACGTCCGAAAGAGCGATAAAATCACCGAATGACGACATTCTGTCAGCACCTCTTGCGCGTGCATATGCGTTGGCAAGCGGAGTAAGTTCAACGTCATCAACGAAATAAATCTTCTTCAATGTGTCAGACAACGGAAGTCCCACAGCCGCACCGGCAGGAGAAACGTGTTTAAAAGAAGTTGCGGCAGGAAGTCCTGTTGCTTTCTTCAATTCCTTTACAAGCTGCCAGCCGTTAAGCGCGTCCAAAAGGTTAATATAACCAGGTCTTCCGCAAATCACTTCAAACGGTAAATCTCCATTCTCCATAAACACTCTTGACGGCTTTTGATTAGGGTTACAGCCGTACTTTAATTGCATTTCATTCATTATTTTATCGTCCTTTCGTTTTTTATTTATGTAAATATTATTTGTTTTTGTTTACAATCTTTGTTTTTGTTTCGCCTGTTGCAAGGTCGATAAATCTTACAAACAACGAAACTTTATTATCCGCATTAAGTGAATTCCAAAGACCGTCTGTGAATTCATTAATATCGTTTGGAATTGCAACCTTTTTAGGCTCACCCTCAAATGACGGAAGCGGACTGCCGTCACCCATATATGTATGGATAAAGTGACCCTCACCGTCAAGCGGATTGTTATACGAAAAAGTATATCTTTGACAAGACTGCGGATTGCCATCAGCACTCTTTAGTATTGACATTGAATAATCAAATCCGCCCTTGTTAGGTTCAATAATACCCGATATTCTCGGTGTAAAGTTAGGGTCATCGTCCTCAAATTCACGAGTTCTTAATGACTGTTCAAATGTCTGACCGTTTTCCATATGTTCATAAATCGTATCTGTTTGGTCACCGTTTGTGACGATAGTCTTGTCACCAAGCACGCGAACAGGTGCATATATGATAAGATGCGGGTCTTCAAGCTTTGACGGGTCAAACGCTTGTGTACGAATACCGTCGCCGTCCTCAATAAATACACGGTTACGGCTGTTTACACTTCTGCCCATTATAAAATATGCCGTAACGGCACTTTTACCGTCAGCACTTTTTCCGATTACAATACCACGACCTGGATAGTCGTTGCTTTTTAGTTCTTCATATATATCAATTTTTTTCATTATACTTCTCCTTTTTAGTTGTAATAGCAGTCCGATTCCCACTTTATTGCGTTTGTGTCTACATACTCCCATATGCGATTGTAATCCGCTTGATTTCGGATTATATGGTCGTGAAATGACTTTTGCCATACAGGGTGTCCAATTTGTTTTGAACAATACCCTTTAAATTGATTGACTATTTGCGAGAGAGTAGGGGCGGTCATTGGCCGCCCGTTAATATCATTGTTATCTATGCGTATTATCAAATGCACATGATTCGGCATAATGACGTATTTGTCACCGTTATATTTTGATAATACAGTGGAATTTTTTCAATACCGATTTTAACAATCAAACCTAAATGATTTAATTTGTCTTGCGGGCGGCCGCTGACCGCCCCTACGGAACATTGTTGATTATTCCAAAATATTTTTTGTTTGTCTTTCGCGCATATAGTCACAAAATACGCACCGTTTTGTGAATAATCATAAAATTCCAACCTATTATTTTTACGGCTATTCATCACACCATATCGGCACAAACCAATTCAACGGCTTGAGGCAAAATAATCCATTCTGCCTGTTCCATAACACGTTTTTGCAAAATTTCAGGCGTATCGCCATCCTCAATATAAACCGCTTTTTGTAATAAAATCCTACCGCCGTCTGTGATTTCATTTACGAGATGTGCCGTTGCGCCGGTCACTTTAACGCCGTAATCAAGTGCCGCCTGATGTACTTTCAATCCGTAAAAGCCGTCACCGCAAAATGACGGTATAAGTGACGGGTGGATATTGACAATTTTATTTGCGTATTCTTTAAGCAAGTCACCGCCCAAAATCGCCAAAAATCCTGCAAGTACAATCACATCAACGTCCATTTCTTTCATATACGCACAAATTTGTCGGTTAAATTCGTCGTTATCACCGCGGCAATCGGCATTTTTGCGGATTACTTTAGTCGCAATACCTGCATTTTTTGCACGTTCAAGACCGTACGCCTTACTGTTATTTGAGCATACACACACAATCTTACCGCTTTTCAAAACAGTACCTTGTTTATCAATCAAAGCCTGTAAATTCGTGCCTCCGCCCGAAATAAGAACACCTATTTTTTTCATAAATTAAACCTCCTCGTGAAAAAGATGTGGTATATATCGGGAGCAAAAGGAACGCTGATGTATGTTTATACTTCAAGTTTCTTTTAAACCCGAGAGATGCCTCATATTTTTTACGAGATAACCTCATTATTACCGACTATCTCCACACCTTTTTCGCCGTCAACAAGTTCACCGATAATATACGCTTTTTCGCCTGCGTCCTCAAGGCACTTAACAGCCTTTTCAGCCTTATCCGCATCAACAGCTACTATCATACCGATACCCATATTGAATGTGTTGTACATATCTCTTTCCGGAATATCAGCCTTTTTCTGCATAAGGTTAAATATAGGAAGAACCTCCCATGAACCCTTTTTGATAACGGCTTTCAAACCGTCAGGCAACATTCTCGGAACATTTTCGATAAATCCGCCGCCTGTGATATGAGAAACGGTATTAATACCTACTTCGTCAATAAGCTTTAGAAGCGGTTTAACGTAAATTCTTGTCGGTGTCAAAAGTTCCTCACCGATTGTCTTGCCAAGTTCGTTTGAATATGTATTAAGAGTTTCCTTTGCGTTATTGTCATTAAGACCGAAAACTTTTCTTACAAGTGAATAGCCGTTTGAGTGAACACCGCTTGACGCGATACCGATAAGCACGTTACCTGCTTTTGCATTTTTACCGTCAGTGATTTTGCTCTTTTCAACAACACCAACGCTAAATCCTGCAACGTCATATTCATCTTCCGGCATCATTCCCGGATGTTCTGCAGTTTCACCGCCTACAAGCGCGCAACCCGACAAAACACAGCCGTCCGCAACGCCTTTAACGATTTGTGCAACCTTTTCCGGAACATTCTTACCGATTGCGATATAGTCAAGGAAGAACAACGGCTTTGCACCCGAACAAGCAATGTCGTTTACACACATTGCAACGCAGTCTTGACCGATAGTATCATGCTTGTCCATAAGGAAAGCAACTCTGATTTTTGTACCTACACCGTCAGTACCCGAAACAAGTACAGGATTTTCGTAGTTTTTCGGCATTTCAAAAAGTCCGCCGAAGCCGCCGATTCCGCCAAGTACGCCCTCAATCGTTGTCTTTTTAACGTCGTCCTTGATTAGTCTTACTGATTCGTAGCCCGCCTCAACGTCTACACCTGCTTGTTTGTACGCATTTTCACTCATATTTTTATCTCCTTTAAAATTGTTTTCACTTAAATATCAAATTACATTTCTGCAACTGCTTTTTTAATTTTTTCGTCTTTTTTCTCGACGCCCTCAACCATTTTAACCTTTGCGTCTTTTAGAGCGTCTTTCAAATAATCATATTTAATAGCAAGCATTTGTGCAGCCAAAATCGCCGCATTCGTGCCGTTATCTATACCGACCGTCGCAACAGGGATACCAGGAGGCATTTGGACTGTTGCCAAAAGTGCGTCCATACCCTCAAGTGTTGACTTAATCGGAATACCTATAACAGGTACTGTTGTGTGAGCCGCTATAACTCCACCGAGATGTGCCGCCATACCTGCCGCACAAATTATAACCTCAATACCGTTTTTCTCGGCATTCTTGGCAAATTCTGCCGCTTTGTCAGGTGTTCTGTGTGCAGAAATTACATTCACATCTACCTCAATTTTAAATTCTTTAAGCTTTGCAACGCAACTCTTTAATTTTTCAAAATCAGAGTCACTTCCCATTATTAATGCTACTTTAGGAGTCATAAAAACTCACCTGTCCTTCCCTAAAATTTACTTATAGTAATACATAATAATAGTATCAAAAATCGACCCTGTTGTCAATATTTCTTGCATATTCATTTAACTTATATTAACTAAAAATTCATCTGTAAACATTTATTGCAATTAACTAACCAATATGATAAAATTAAATAATCAAATTTAAAGGTATTTGCAATTACCGAATTTTAAGCAAATGGAACGGTGGAATTAAAATGTTAAAAAAAGCAATAACAATTATTCTTGCATTGGCGATGATGTCAGGTACATCTGTATTTGCAAGCAATGAAACAGAAGAAAGCAACAACGCAACTCAAATTGAGCAAAACAGTGAAGTCACCGCATTTGAAAGCGACATATCAAGAGCGGTATCACTTGGCATTATCAACAACGAAAACTACAACTTTAACGATGATATTACACGTGAACAATTCTGTAATTTTGTATACAACTTTGTAAACCCGATAAAAGAATTGCCCATATTCAAATATGAACGCGCTCCATTTGATGACACAAACGGCAATGACAAAATTACCGTATTATATTCCGCTAAAATAGTATCGGGTAAGGGCGATTATATCTTCTCACCAAACGACAAACTCACGCGTGAAGAAGCCGCAACAATTCTTTGCCGTGCCGCAAACTACTTAGACATTGAACTTCCGCTTGCCAAGGTAGATATGTCATACGCCGACAATAGCGAAATATCATCATGGGCAGTGTCTTCTGTGTACAGTTTAAAAACATTGAATATCTTAAACAACACTGACGAAAATTTTAATCCAAAAGCAAACATAACAATCAGCCAAGCTGTTTCCACATTGGTCAGATTGTATGACAAAACAGACAAGTAATTATTCGTCCAAATTTAAGTCGTAACATTATACTAATATTACACCAAATCACAAAATATTCTTGTCTATTTTATACCAATCATTTTTTCGTTTTTGTGCTACTTCTACAATTTTTCTTCGCTTGCAAAAAATATATTGACACATTGCACAAAGCCGTGTTATTCTTAGCTCATGTGGAGTTTAAGGAAATGGGAGAGCATGAAACGAAAGGAGAGTTTTATGAAAAACGAATCACAACTAAAGAGTTCAAAGAGGGGTGTACTGTTAAGACTTGCCATATTTATGGCTTTGATGATTTCCGCATTCATCATACCAAGTTCAGCTTTGGCTGATTTCGGTTACACCGAGGACAGTACAAATTACACCATAGACACGGGTGCAAACCTTGTGTTTAAAGTAAAACGTTCAAACGGTGATATTTCATCGCTTATTTACAACGGAACTGACTATAACGGCTACACAAACAAAAATTCACACGTCGAAACCGGTCTTGGTCAGTCGGACGTAACAATTTCACAGCCAAGCAGTTCAGTAATAATGGTCAAAGTAGTTTACGGAACATTAGAGCAATACTACGTTGCACGCAAAGGCGAAAACAACATCTATATGTTTAGATATATCGCCGATGACAGTGTAACCGTAACACGCTACATTGTCAGACTTAAACCGTCACTATTCCCTGTTTTGAATACTTCTAACAGTTGGTATAGTTCGTATTCAACCCTTGAGGCAAAGGATATATTCACCGACACCTCAACCGGTTACACATATTCAAAGCATTATTCAGATACAAGAGTAATGGATTATAATTACACAGGTATATCAAACGGCAACGTCGGTGCATACATTGTACGCAGTAATCACGAAAAAGCATCCGGCGGTCCGTTCTATCGTTCTCTTATCAGAGATAATACAGATGTTGCCGTAAATCTTTACGAAATACTTTACTACGGTATGGCACAGACCGATGTTAAGCGTTACGGCTTGCAAGGTCCTTATGTACTTGCATTCACTGACGGCGGCGAACCTTCATCAAAATTATATACCGGCAATTTAAAGACAGATTGGATTGATTCGCTTGGCATTCACGGTTGGGTCGGTTCAAGCGGCAGAGGCAGAGTTGCCGGAGTAGGTATCAAAAATATGAAATCAGATTATGAGTACGTTGTAGGTTTCTCAAATGATGAGGCTCAATATTGGACAAAAGCATCTGATTCAAACGGATACTTCTCCTGCACAAATATGCTGCCGGGAACATACACAATGACAATTTACAAAAACGAGCTTGCTGTTTACACAACTGATGTAACGGTAACTGCAGGCGGTACAAAAATTTTAAATTCAATAACAATTACCGATGACCCGTCAGACAATGACGTAACATGGCGAATCGGCGATTGGGACGGTACACCGCTTGAATTTAAGAACGGTTCACTTATGACTAAAATGCACCCGGCAGACAGTCGCGTTGAATCTTGGAAAGGCAACTACATTGTCGGCACATCAGACGCATCATCATTCCCTTGTTACATCTTTAAAGATGTCAATAACGGACTTATAGTATATTTCAGACTCAATTCCGAGCAAGCCGCCAAAGACCACACTTTGAGAATCGGTATTACAGGAAGTTATATCGGCGGACGTATTCAGCCATCGGTAAATTCGTGGACGTCTAAATTACCGTCAGCATCGAATCAACCGGGCACTCGTTTAATGACAATCGGTACTTACAGAGGTAACAATTATGCTTATTCATTTACAGTACCTGCATCAGCATTTAATACAAACACAAGAGATTGGAACCAACTTAAACTTAACGTTATAAGCGGTAGCAATGGCTCGGATTATCTTAGCCCGGCTGTATCAATCGACTGTATCGAACTTGAATAGTACAAAAAGACACCATTTAGCATTTGCTAAATGGTGTCTTTTAAAATACCGTTCTTTAAATTAGAACTTACCGGCCTTTGCAGCTTCCTCTACGGCAACGGCAACAGCAACTGTTGCGCCAACCATAGGGTTGTTACCCATACCGATAAGACCCATCATTTCAACGTGAGCAGGAACTGAAGATGAACCTGCGAATTGAGCGTCTGAGTGCATACGGCCCATTGTATCTGTCATACCGTATGAAGCAGGACCTGCAGCCATATTATCAGGGTGAAGTGTACGACCTGTACCACCGCCTGATGCAACTGAGAAATACTTCTTACCTTGTTCGATACATTCTTTCTTATATGTACCTGCAACAGGGTGTTGGAATCTTGTTGGGTTAGTTGAGTTACCTGTGATAGAAACGTCAACACCCTCGTGGTGCATTATAGCAACACCTTCACGAACATCGTCTGCGCCGTAGCAACGAACGTTTGCTCTTTCGCCCTTTGAGTAAGCTGTTTCTTTAACAATTTCAAGCTTACCTGTATAGTAATCAAACTTAGTCTGTACATAAGTAAAGCCGTTAATTCTTGAGATGATTTGAGCGGCATCCTTACCAAGACCGTTAAGTATAACTCTTAGGTCTTCCTTACGAGCCTTGTTTGCGCTTCTTGCAAGACCGATAGCACCTTCAGCAGCTGCGAATGATTCGTGACCTGCAAGGAATGCGAAACATTTTGTTTCTTCTCTTAGCAGCATTGCGCCAAGATTACCGTGTCCGATACCAACCTTTCTGTCGTCGGCAACAGAACCAGGTATACAGAATGACTGCAAGCCAAGACCGATTTTCTCAGCAGCCTCTGCAGCTGTCTTAACACCGTCTTTAATTGCAATAGCTGCACCTACTGTGTAAGCCCAACAAGCGTTTTCAAAGCAGATTGGCTGAATGCTCTTTGTGATGTTGTATGCATCAACACCGGCGTCATCACAGACTTTCTTTGCTTCTTCTATTGATGAAATGCCATGCTTTTTAAGCTCAGCATTGATTTGATCTATTCTTCTTTCATAACTCTCAAATAAAGCCATTATATATTTACCTCCCTTTTCAGATTATTCGTGTCTTGGGTCAAGAAGTTTTGCAGCATCGTCAACTCTTCCGTATTGTCCGCTTGCCTTTTCCAAAGCTTCGTTAGCGTCCATACCCTTAGCTATCATTTCCATCATCTTACCAAGATGAACAAACTTATAACCGATGATTTCGTTGTTATCGTCAACTGCAATCTTTGTTATGTAACCTTCTGCAAGTTCAAGGTATCTTGGGCCCTTTTCAAGTGTTGCATAAGTTGTACCAACCTGTGATCTAAGTCCTTTACCAAGGTCTTCAAGACCGGCACCGATTGGAAGACCGTCCTCTGAAAAAGCTGTTTGTGTACGACCGTAAACAATCTGCAAGAAAAGCTCTCTCATAGCTGTATTGATAGCATCACAGACAAGGTCTGTATTAAGAGCCTCAAGAATTGTCTTGCCTACAAGAATTTCTGATGCCATAGCAGCTGAGTGTGTCATACCCGAACATCCGACTGTTTCTACCAATGCCTCTTGAATAATACCTTCTTTTACGTTTAGTGTAAGTTTACAAGTACCCTGTTGAGGTGCACACCAACCAACACCGTGTGTAAGACCGGAAATATCTTTAATTTCCTTTGCCTGTGTCCATTTACCCTCTTGAGGGATTGGAGCAGGACCGTGATATGCTCCTTTTGTCAAAGGACACATATGTTCTACTTCTGCTGAATATTTCATACTATTACTCCTTTCGATTTATGCGGCAAAATCCGCTCATTATCTTCATTATAACATATTAATTTCATTGTATCAATAAAAAAATATACAAAATTATCGTTTATTGTAACTTTCTTTTTACATAAAAACATCATATCTCAAATATATCTCAAATATTATCGTTTTACTATTGCCCAAATTCGGATAAAATGTTATAATGTTAGCGTAATTTTTAAAATATATTTTCTCACAGAAAGGCTAAATAATTATGAACGGTAATGTAATTGTAGGACAATCGGGCGGACCGACATCTGTAATCAATTCAAGTCTTGTCGGAGTTTTTCAAGGCGCTAAGCGTGCCGGCTGCGGTAAGATTTACGGTATGCGACACGGTCTTGAGGGACTTTTGCAGGAGAGATATGTCGAGCTTAACGACTGTATCAAAAACGACCTTGATATTGAAATTTTAAAACGCACTCCTTCATCATTTCTCGGCACTTGCCGTTACAAGTTGCCACATTATGAAAAAGACAGTGCCGTATACGAAAAACTTTTTTCAATACTTAAAAAGCTTGATATTAAGCACTTCTTCTATATCGGCGGCAACGATTCTATGGATACGATAAAAAAGCTTGCCGAATACGCAAACAAGATAAACAGCGATATTACATTTATGGGCGTGCCGAAAACAATCGACAACGACCTTGATAAAACCGACCATACACCGGGTTACGGAAGTGCGGCAAAATACGTTGCGTCCGCAATGAAAGAAATCATTCTTGACACCGACACTTACACGACCGACTCAATCACAATAGTTGAAATCATGGGCAGAAACGCCGGTTGGCTTACAGCCTCGTCTGCACTTGCAAGAACGGAGGACTGTACAGGTCCCGACCTTATTTATCTTCCCGAAACACCTTTCAGCTACGATAAATTTGTAAGCGATATTTTAGAGGTTAAAAAGCATAAGTCGTCTGCTATTATTGCATTGTCGGAAGGTATACGAAACGCCGACGGTCAATATATATGCGAAACACAAAAGGACGATATGAAACTTGACGTATTCGGTCACAAAATGCTTGGTGAAACCGCACTTTTCCTTTCGGATATGGTTGGTAAAGATACCGGTATGAAGTCAAGAGGTATCGTGTTCTCAACACTTCAAAGATGTGCGTCACATATCGTTTCAAGACGTGATATAACAGAGGCATACGACGCAGGTGCAACAGCCGTTGCGGCGGCGCTTGCAGGCGAAACAGGTAAAATGGTTATATTTAAACGTATATCAAACGAGCCGTATAAAGTGTTTACCGAAACTCACGACATCGGCGATATTGCAAACGTTGAAAAGACTGTGCCTAAGGAATGGATTACCGAAAACGGCACCTATGTTTCGCAAGAATTTATAGACTACGCACGTCCGCTTATTATCGGCGAACTTACACCGTTTATGGTTGACGGTCTGCCGCGTCATTTGACAATAGACTAAAAAGTCTTGTTGACTGCCCAATACAATGTAATTTTAAAGAGTTTATTCAAAAATGAATAAGCTCTTTTTTCACACTTTCACCAATTCATCAGCTATTTCACAAACATACAAAAAGCAAGCCGATTTTTCGGCTTGCTTTTGATATTACATATTTTCCATTGACTTAATATTTTCAAGGACTTTTTCAAGCATTTCTTTATACTTTTCGCCCTTAGCTTTTTCTTCGTCAACGACCTTTTGAGGTGCTTTTGAAACGAAACCGGCATTATTAAGTTTGCCTTCTACACGTTTAATTTCGCCCTCAAGCTTTTTCTTTTCCGCATTAAGTCTTTCAAGTTCCTTTGTCTTATCAACAAGTTCATCAAGCGGCAAAAATACTTCCGCTGACGGAACAACCACGTTTACCGCGTTATCGCTGATACCGCTCTTATCCGTCTGAACAACTGCCTCACTTGCAGACGCAAGTTTTTCAAAGAATACTGTACCCTGCTCAAACACATCAGTTTTATCTGTTACGATAATAACCTTTGCTTTCTTTGACGGCGGAACATTCATTTCAGCTCTTCTGTTTCTGATAGCACTGATTGACTGCATAATAAGTTCTATACTCTCAACGTCCTTAGGGAAGTTAAGTTTTTCGTCATATTCAGGCCACTCACTTATCATAATGCTTTCGCCCTCATGAGGTAGGTGCTGCCAAATTTCTTCCGTAATAAACGGCATAAACGGGTGAAGCAACTTCATTGTATTTGAAAGTACATATGTCAATACATACTGAGCCGTCTTACCTGTCGGATTTTCCTTATCGAACAATCTAGGCTTTACAAGCTCGATATACCAGTCACAGAAGTTCTCCCAAATGAAATCGTACAAGTTTGAAAGCGCGATACCAAGTTCAAATTTATCAAGATTTTCAGTAACCAACTTAACAACGTCATTATACTTTGAAAGTATCCATTTATCCTCAAGCTGTAAATCGTTCAAATCAGGTAATTTATTTTCAGTTACATCAAGGTTCATAAGAGTAAATCTTGACGCATTCCAAATCTTATTTGCAAAGTTACGGCTCGCCTCAACACGTTCAATATAAAAACGCATATCGTTACCCGGTGCATTACCTGTTGCAAGAGTGAAACGCAACGCATCCGCACCGTATTGGTCAACAATTTCAAGTGGATCGATACCGTTACCAAGCGACTTACTCATTTTTCTGCCCTGGCTGTCACGAACAAGACCGTGAATAAACACATGCTTAAACGGTACTTCTCCCGTATGTTCAAGTGCCGAGAACATCATTCTCATTACCCAGAACGGAATTATATCATAACCTGTTACAAGCACACTTGTCGGATAGAAGTAATCAAGTTCTTCTGTCTTATCAGGCCAGCCAAGTGTTGAGAACGGCCACAATGCCGATGAGAACCAAGTATCAAGAGTATCAGGGTCTTGACGCATTTCCTTGCCGCACTTAGGGCAAACTGCACTGTCCTCTTTTGTAACAACAATTTCGCCGCAATCGTCACAATAGAAAGCAGGTATTCTGTGTCCCCACCAAAGCTGACGTGAAATACACCAATCACGAATATTTTCAAGCCAGTGGAAATACACCTTTTCAAAATGTTCGGGAACAAACTGTGTATCGCCGTTCTTAACTGCATCAATAGCAGGCTGTGCAAGAGGCTTCATTTTTACAAACCACTGCTTTGAAACGATAGGCTCAACAGTTGTACCGCAACGGTAACACTGACCTACGTTATGGCTGTGATCCTCAACCTTTACAAGAAGTCCTTCGTCCTCAAGGTCCTTAATCATTGCCTTACGACACTCATATCTGTCCATACCCTCATACTTGCCGGCATATGAATTCATCGTTGCGTCATCATTCATAACCTTAATTTGTGCAAGGTTGTGACGTTGACCGACTTCAAAGTCGTTAGGGTCGTGTGCAGGAGTGATTTTAACACAACCTGTACCAAATTCTTTATCAACATATTCGTCCGCAATAACAGGGATTTCACGTCCGACAAGCGGAAGAACAAGCATTTTACCTACTAAATCCTTATATCTTTCATCCTCAGGATTAACCGCAACGGCTGTATCGCCAAACAATGTTTCCGGACGTGTTGTTGCGATTATAACGTAATCGTCACTATCCTTTATAGGATACTTGATGTGCCAGAAGTGACCTGCCTGCTCGGCGTGTTCAACTTCCGCATCAGAAAGAGCCGTTATACAATGCGGACACCAGTTTATAATTCTTGAGCCTTGATAAATAAGTCCCTTATTATATAGATTTACGAATACTTCTTTAACCGCCTTACTGCAGCCCTCGTCCATAGTAAAACGTTCTCTGTCCCAGTCACATGAAGAACCGATTTTCTTCAACTGATTTATAATTCTTCCGCCGTACTGCTTTTTCCAATCCCATACTCTTTCAAGGAACTTTTCACGTCCCAAATCGTAACGGGTAAGTCCTTCGTTTACGCGAAGATTTTCTTCAACCTTAATTTGTGTTGCTATACCGGCGTGGTCTGTACCCGGAATCCATAACGCACTGTAACCTTGCATTCTCTTGTATCTGATAAGAATATCCTGAAGTGTTTCGTCAAGTGCGTGTCCCATATGAAGTTGACCTGTTACATTTGGAGGCGGGATAACGATTGTAAAAGGTTTCTTGTTTTTATCCACTTCTGCGTGGAAATATCCCTTTTCTACCCACTCATTATACAGCTTATCCTCAAATTCAGCCGGATTATAATTTTTTGCTATATTCTTTGCATCTTCCATTTATACTAACTCCTTTTAATTTTATCTTCCCAATATAAATACCGCCATAAAGGCAATTACCGCTAAAGCAAGTGCAATGTATTTGACTCGCAGGACCAACCCTTGGGTCGGCTCTTTTTTGAAAACTTTTTCAAGTATCAGTTCAGCTTTGAAAGTAAGAACTATCGCTATAAGACCGATAATAAAAGCCGTTATTTTAATAATCAAAAATACTCACACCCTTTCAATTTATACTCAGAAGAAAAAATACTCCATTTAATTATTATCGCATTTTAATGTATTTTTGTCAAGGTCAAACTGGTATAATATAAGAAAATATGTAGCATAATTAATTAATAAGCATAAAAGCGGACATATCCGAATAAATATAACTTGATGATAAAGAGCATTTAATTACAGCAGAGGAGGTTTTCTACACATGGATAACAACTTATCAAACAATCAGGCAATAATCATAGGAACTATTGAGGACGAATTTGTATTCAACCACGAAATTTACGCCGAAAAATTCTATACATTTACCGTTAAAGTACCTCGTTTAAGCGGTGCGTCGGATAATGTAAGAGTTATGGTATCTGAAAGACTTATAATGGACGGTGAATACTGTATCGGCGATATGATTGAGGTGACAGGTCAATTCCGTTCCTATAACAGTTACGAAAGCGGTGACAATCGTCTTGTTCTTACGGTGTTTGCAAAAGACATCTGCCACTTTGACGAAGAAGAAAGCAAAAATCCAAACACACTTTTCCTAAACGGATTTATCTGTAAAGAACCCGTTTACCGCACAACTCCGTTCGGTCGTGAAATTACGGATATTCTGCTTGCGGTAAACAGAAGTTACAACAAATCCGACTACATACCGATTATTGCATGGGGACGCAATGCTCGCTTTGCAAAAAATCTTCACGTCGGCGATAACGTAAAAATATGGGGACGTATTCAGTCACGAACATATCAAAAACGTATCAGCGAAGAAGAAACAATCACCAAAACCGCATACGAGGTATCTATCAATCGTATGGAGCTTGTTGAAAAAGAAGAAAAAGAGGAATAAAAACAAAGAGCAGACAAAAAAGTCTGCTCTTTGTTTTTACAGTATTCTCACTTTATAATCTCTAAGCAAATAATTCATCTGCACAATATATCCTATAAACTGCGGTCCTGCCATAAGCTGACCGAAAAACGGCTTACCGTAATCCGACGAACCGCCATCCAAAAGTGACGTTAATTTAGTTTTATCGCAAAGTGCCAAAATAGGTGCGTTCGGATCAGATATAATACCGTCAAGCAGCGTCTTAACCGCCTCCTCATAATGCGGATTATGCGTTTTCGGATACGGACTTTTACGTCTTAGACGTACATCTTCAGGCAAGATTCCCTTTGCCGCTTCACGCAATACATTTTTAGAAACATTGTCACGATTTTTCATTTCCCAAGGTATATTCCAAACGTACTCGACAAGTCTGTGGTCGCAGAACGGCACACGCACTTCCAGTCCGCTTGCCATACTCATTCTGTCCTTTCTGTCAAGCAAATTCGTCATAAACCAATTTATATTCAGATACGAAATTTCACGTCTGCGTTTTTCCTCATCATTATCGCCGTCAAAAATCGGCACTTCCGCAATACTTTCTTCATATCGCATACGCGAATAATTGTCTATATCCAAAGTTTCACGAACACTGTCAAGCAAAATATTATTTCTTATCGACAAATCATAGCACCATGGGAAACCGTGTGTTTCAAACGCTTTCTTCTCCCTAAACCATGGATAACCGCCGAATATTTCGTCCGAACATTCGCCGGAAAGCACAACTGTATGATTTTTCTTCACCTCACGACAGAAATACAGCAGTGACGCGTCTACGTCTGCCATACCCGGTAAATCTTTCGCCAAAAGTGCCTCCTCCAAAAGCTCCGTAAGCACGTTATTCGGGCAGACAAGATATGTATGGTTTGTATTAAATGCCTCCACCATTCTCGGCACCCATTTCGTATCACTGTCCGGCTGAAAATGCGACGCTTTGAAATACTTATTATTATCCTCGTAATCAAACGAATACGTTGAAAGTCTTTCGCCTTTTTTCTTCATTTCCATAGCACCGATTGCGGTTATAATACTCGAATCAAGTCCGCCCGATAGAAATGTTGCAATAGGCACATCTGAAATAAGCTGTCTTTTCACCGAATCATACACAAGCGAACGCACCTTTTCTATCGTTTCGTCGTAACTGTCTTTATGCTCACCGCTCACAAGCGACCAATATTTCTTTATTGTCATTCCGTGACGGTTAATTATCATATATCTTGCCGGTCGAAGTTCTCTTACATCTTTGAACACACCGACACCCTGTGTCCTTGCGGGGCTTAGCGCAAACAGTTCACAAAGTCCCGTTTTATCAAGCACTGCCGATACGTCCGGATATTCAAACAGTGATTTCAGTTCGGACGCAAACACCGTCACATCATTTTTCTGTGTATAGAAAAACGGTTTTACGCCGAATCTGTCACGACAAGCGAAAATTCTTTGTCGCATAGAATCCCAGATAACAAACGCATATATGCCGTTCAGCATTTCGGCACATTTTTCGCCGTAATGTATGTAGGCATACAATAGCACCTCCGTATCCGATGCAGTGGTAAATTCGTATCCGTGAGATTTCAAATCGTTTCTTATGTCGTTCGTGTTATAAAGTTCACCGTTATATGTAATCACAAATTCGTGTCCCTCTACTGTACGTTTCATCGGCTGAAGTCCGTTTTCAACGTCTATAACCGCCAAACGGCTATGAGCAAACACTGCGTGTTCGCCAACCCATTCTCCCCAAGAGTCCGGACCTCTGTGACGCAGTTTTTCTGCCATACGGTGAGCAACAGCAAGATTTTCTCGTTCGTTCTTGACAAGGTTTGTCTTAAAATTTATAAATCCGCATATTCCGCACATATCCTCTGCCTCCCATTCGATATTATGCTATATCATATGCAAATTGCAAAATTTTGTGCAAAAAAACAGATAGACATTTTCGTCTATCTGCTCGTTTCTTCTTCGTCCCACGGCAATACATCGCCGTCCTCACGCAAATAATCAATTATTTTCCAAACACCCTCGCCCGTTTTTGAATCAACTCTGAAAATCGTTTCACAACCGGCAAGTCTCAACCAGCTTTCCGCTCTGTCGGGATCGGCACCGTCACTGTTTATCTGTGTAACTATTCCGATAACAGGTCTGTTACAAAGCGGTGTTACGCATGGCGGATACAATGAATACGGCTCTCTCGAACTCATCAAAAGTCCCACAACGTCCGCCTCAAACGTATACATTGCAATCGCATTTCCCAAGTTTTTGGTTTGTATGTACTCACCAGGCGTATCTATTATAACATCAAATCTGTTTACATACTGCGTCTTATGGTAATGTATTTTTTCGCCTTTAAGTGCCTGTGTAAGCGTGGTTTTACCGCACTCACTTCTACCGATAAGTATTATCTTCTTCATGTTTTTGTTATCTCGCAAACAGTAAATTTAAGAGTTCTTTCGGCATAGTCCATAATTGCACGAAGTGACGTTTCAACGTCCGCAACCATGCCCGTAATTATAAGCGTACCGCTGAAACGGTCAACAAAGCTTAAATCAACATTTGATGTTTTTGTAGCCAAGTCTGCCGCTATAATCGCCGTTTCCGCAGGACTCATTGTAAGTATTCCGATTGCACTTCTTCCGAAGTCAATTTCGGGATTAAGTCCGAGCTTCGTGTATAAAATAGGGTCGGGACTTGCGATAACGTGTGCAAGGGTAATTTGTTTACCCGGTACAAGTTCCTGTATAATTCTCAATTTATCGTCTGTCGATAAAATATCTTTCAATTCCACTGCCGTATCTTCCTTTCCGACAAATTCTCATTTTATTATATCACACTTTTTTTGAAAATTCCAGTCCTTTTAGAAAAACGTCCAAAATCCCAAAAATCCGAGTATGAAACTGTTTAAAATAAGCTGTAATACGAACAAAATCGGTATACCGACCGAAAATTTCTTTTTCAGCGTCTTGTGACGGAACACATTCATACCGATAATACCGCCTGTCGCACCGCCGAAAAAGCATACTTTCATCAATTTACTTTCTTTTATTCTTCTCTGTTTTCTCTTTGCATTTGATTTATCCGCACCAAACAGTGCGAATGCCCATATATTCATCAAAAGCAAGTATATTGCAATACCGAAAAACAAATATTTATTAGCCGTATCATTGCTGAAAAGCTTTATCGCATTCGGCCATGGCAGACTTTGAAACCAATCTGCCAACATTCCGAACAGCTTTTGCAGCCCCTCAAGCAATGCACGAAAACCTATATAAATATACTGTCCTGCGGTTTGCAATGCCTCATGTATATCCAATTAAACCCTCTCCCAAATTACATAGTTATTAATGTATTTTACAACAATTCTTTTACTTTTGCAACACCGTTTTTAATAACAATTATAAAGTCTTACCATTGTTGCAACTGCCTGTTCAACGGTGTAATTTCCTTTCGGAGCAAATTCAGTATCCGAAACTCCTTCCATAATCTTCATTGAATTCATAATCGAAACAGACTCTCTCGCCCAATCGGATATTAAATTTTCATCATAAAATGTCGTACCGTTCGGCTCGACAATCGTCTTGTTTCCCAAAAATTCAGCCGTTCTGTAAAGAATAGCCGCCGCCTGTTCACGTGTAATATTATCATCGGGTGCAAAAGTTCCGTTGTCCATACCGTAAATTATCCCTGCACCCGACAAAAATTTAATTTTTTCATCATCACAATCGGAATATGAAACTTCGCTGATTTTTTCTTCAAGCTGTCTTTCTGCGATAACCTGCTTTATTGCGTCCTGTTGACCTTTTCTTGAGTCGGCAATCGGATTAAATTTCGTTGCGGTAAGACGATAAATCAAATCACAAAATTCTTTTCTTGTTATACTTCTTGTATATTCATTTGTAAAATCTACCGGCAGTAAATTACAAGCCGCCGCCTTTTGCATTTCTTCTTTCGCCCAATCGCTCGCACCGTCTGACGAAAACATATTGTCTTCAGGCACAACCGCCACATCATCAGATGTAACATCACGCAAGTTATATCCTTCATATAAATATTTGGTTTGCAATATTGAATTTTCCGTATATAACGCATTTCTTGCATTTCCTATATACGGAAAATACCACAAATAATTTTCCTTAACCTCTCCGTGAGATTTGCTCGGTTCACCGTATCTTCCTACTAATATACCTGAATTTGCATTCACAACATAAGATTTTGTTTTGTCCTTATTCCATAGCTTAATATAATAATAGCCGTTATTCGACTGCGGTAAAATCACAGGCTCATAGCCCTGAAAATTCCAATACACATTAAGCCACTGTTGCAAATCTTCCTGTTCAATATCCGCACATTTTCCGTTATCTCCCACTATAACCGCACTTTGAATATCGGATATATCATTCACTCCCAAAACGCTCTGAAAAGAAAACATTTCGGCAAATGCCGTTGTTGACATTGTTGTTGCAAATATGATACCTATAATACAAAGCAATTTTTTCATAGCTCTCCCCCTTAACTGTTTGTCATTTTCATTATAATTTCACGAACTCCGTCACTGTCGTTTTTGTAGGCTTTTTCGTACAGCTTATCAAGCATTTCCGCAAAATTTTCTATACTGCTGCCGTTTACACGCAATATTTTTTTATAGCGTGTTTTTTGCGGTTGTTCAAAGTCAAAAAACAGTTTTTCGTGAAGTTTATCCCCTTTTCTCAGACCTGTAAACTCAATTTTTACATCTTTGTACGGCACTTTTCCACCGTCTTTTATAACTTTTTCCGCAACGTCAAGTATTCTCACCGCTCCGCCCATATCAAATACAAAAATTTCGCCGCCATTCGCAACCGTCAATGACATCAGAACAAGCTCAACCGCCTGCGGTATCGTCATAAAAAATCGTGTTACGTCCTTATCCGTCACCGTCACAACTCCGTTTTCAACCTGTTTTTTAAACAACGGAATAACAGAACCGTTGGAATTTAAAACATTTCCAAAACGCACCGCTGAGAATTTAGTGTGTTTTGATTTCAGCGACTTTTCATACACATACATTTCACAACAACGCTTACTTGCACCCATCACGCTTACCGGCTCAACCGCCTTATCCGTTGAAATAAGCACAAAATTGTCCGCGTTATATTTTTCGGCTAAATCGGCAACCGTTTCTGTACCCTTTACATTGTTTTTAACAGCCTCCTCGGGATTAAGCTCCATAAAAGGAACGTGCTTATGTGCCGCCGCGTGAAATACAATATCGGGACGGTATTTATTCATAATGCAGTCCATTTTCTCATAATCGCGAACAGACGCAATTTCAACCGTCACCTTGTCGCCGACTTCACATTTTACACTGTACGCACCGTTTTCGTATATATCGACAATTACGATTTTTTCCGCATTGAATTTTGACAGTGAACGCACTATTTCACTGCCGATTGAACCTCCGCCGCCAGTAACCATACAGATTTTCCCCTCTATATATGGCTGAACATCTTTTAAATCCATAACAGTACCTTTCATAATTCTCAAAAAGACTGTCTAATGACAGTCTTTTTGACCATAAGCAAACCACAGCTTGCCTACCTTATTTTAGTCTTCCTTGAATGGGAATATATCACCCAAAAGTTCTTTGGCTTTTGATTTTACACCCTCGCCCTTTAGCTTGATTTCTCTTGTAGCGTCCATATCGACTTTTTCAGACTTTTCGTTTTCTTTCTCGTCCTCGAAATCTTCGCTCGGATTACGTTTAGGCTGATAATTCTTTCTCTTTATTTTCTTAACGTCGTCAAGTTCTTCGTCAAATTCTTCTTTTAATACTGATTTAGGCTTTACTCTTTCATTTCTCGGTTTAGACTGTGCCTCTTCCCATCTTCTGAAACGTGCTTCTTCCTCCGCACTGACTTCATTAAGTACAGGCTGTTTTGCAGTCGGCTTTAATCCTTCATCATCAAGTGCAAGACTTTCGTTTAAATTCTTAATATCAACTTCTTGTTCCGAAAAACCGCCTACGTTGTTTACGAATTTTTCTTCAATATCTTTTCTCAATGCTCTGATTTCAAATGAAAGGTGATTATCTTTCTTTGAAAGTTTGTAAAATCTGTTTCCAATCCAAAAGCTGATAATCGCATTAATTATAATAGTGAATATAAACCAAAATACAGCCCATCCCTTTGACAAGTATTTCTTATTTGAAACTTGTGTTGAAGTGTCCGTTTGAGTCTGTACATTTCCGGCTGCCGGAATTTGTGCCTGTGTATTTTGATTGGCTGTGTTATTTTGATTGGCCGTATCTTGCTGGGTTGTGTCAACTTGTTCTGCCTGTTGAGTGTTGTTTGCAGGTGCCGGAGTTGCTGCCAATACGAATGGTGATGCTGAAAATGCCATAATACCGGTTGCAAATATTACCATAATTTTCTTTTTTATATTCATCATAATCTCTCCTATTCAACTACGTCTTTAAAAGTTTCACGCATTTTTTTCTTTGCCGGAATTCTCGACATTTTCGCTTTACTTGCACTGTATACTCTCGTATACGCAAGCATTTTATCCTCATCTTCCTTGCTCTTGTTATATCCGATTAAGAACCAATTCCAAAAGCTCGGAGGCATTGTTTCCGTATTAATCATAACTTCGTGATAATGTCCCGGTGACTCGATTATTTCAAGTGCCAATTTAGGAATCATAAAATTAAAGCACGAAGTCTGCGTTTTTCTCATTTCCAAAAGCAGTTTTCTGACTCTGTTTGCACACTTTTCGGCTTTCATCTGATTGCCGTAAGTTCCCTGCCAACGATAAACCGCATAAAGCAGTCTTGAAATCAAAAGCGGTGAATTATTATTTCTTATATCGTCCGTAACTTCAGGTTTCAAGCTCGTATATGTCGCACGCTGATACGGTATATATCCTACCTTTGAAAGCATACGTCTGATTTTCTGCAAATCCTGTTCTCTTTCGCCTTTTGTTTTCGCATGAAGTGTTTTTGAAATACCGTACTTAGACCAATCCAAGTTATTGTTGTAGATATACTTTATACAGCTTTTCTTCAAGAACGGATCTTTTGTCGAAGATTCAAAATATGCAACCAATTCTGCCAAATCGGACTTTTCCCAACCCTTTACCTGCGTAAAGGCGTTAAGTCCCGTACCTGTTATGACAATCTGCGATGCCAAAAGCACGAATAATTTTAAATCTTCTTTATTTGTAAACAACGATTTCCATGTATCAACCTCTGCCATATGCTTTATACTTCCGAACAGTCCAAGCAGTTCGGTTTTATTCTTATCTGAAATATCGTCTATATTTTCACGAACAAAATTCATATAAATCGAAAGCTTTGCTCTTATCGCATTTGCCTGTTCTTTTGCATTTTCGCCATTGCCCAAAGGATTTACAAATTCAACATTCTCGCCTTTGCAAAGTTTTTCGATACATTGACCCATATAAATTTCCGTCACGCGTTCTTTTTCGTTCGGGAACAATTCAATATTGTCAAACATAATCTTTGAAAGTTCAAATTTTACGTTTTTCATATTAAGGTCGTTTATAGCCGGATAAAGTTCAAGCACTCGTGTTTTGAAAGCATTGTCGCCTGCCGATTTTTTTAGCTTAATAAGTTTTCCGCCTATACCCGTTTTGGTTGTATTTTCCCAAGTTGCCTGCCAGTCAAGCAGTTGTGTCATTGACGTGAAATGATACTTTCTGTATATTTCACGAAGTTTATCAATGTCAAATCCCAACAGCATTGACTTTGCACTATGCGGAAATTTTGTATTTTCTATATCAATATAGATACAATTTTTTCTCGCCTCAATGGCTTGACCTGTTATATTATTATGCTGTTTTATAGTTCCGTGGAACACAATCTGTTTTTGTTTATCCGACGGTAAGTACACGTTATACGTTGAAATACCTGTGTTTTCGGAAAGACTGATTGGTAAAATCCACTTTAATGCAAGCAAATACATCTGCACCGTTTCCGCGTCATTTGCCGCGATACATATATTTTTAATATCATCTGAAGTCAGAAGCCTTGTCGCTCTGTCTAAAACATAAGTCAATTCATACTTATGTTCGCCGATAAAGTTGATAACCTTATTTTCGACACCTTCAGACGGTGCGATATTATCAAGCGGTTTCAAATAATGAACAATCTGACCGTTTAAATCCTTTTCGGTAAGATGCGTTCTGTAACGCTTATGTCCGATATATCTTTCCGGCAAAAAGTTTTCGTCAACATCATCAAATATAAATGCATGAGCAAACACATTGCCCGGTTGACCGTCAAAATCATAACCGGCATAAGAAATCTGCATTGCAACATATCTTCCGTCTGAAAGTCTGAACGTTCTGAAAATTTTCGGAAACAGTTCAGGCACTGTCGGATCGCAAGGTGTCTGTGTATATTTAATTTCATTGTTTTTCGGAAGTCTGTAAGTAGCAAATCTTATTGTTTCATCAATATTTTGCTTTGTAAGTCCCTGTGTGCATGAAAACACTCTCAGTCCCGACTGATTGACAAGTCCAAGTTCGGGATCGGACAGGCTATGCTGTACAGAGGTATAGATTAACTGATATACCTTCATTTTATCTGACCATTCCTTTCTATGCCATATAGCATAAATTAATCAAGTTCTTTGAGTCCCGTATACAATTCAAAATATCTGCCTTTCTTTTCAAGCAGTTCTTCGTGAGTACCTCTTTCGATAATCTCACCGTTTTCAAGTACCATAATCGCGTCCGCATTACGAATTGTAGACAGTCTGTGTGCTATAACAAACGTGGTTCTGTCCTCCATAAGAGCGTCCATACCCTCATTGATATGTTTTTCCGTTCTTGTATCGACGGAGCTTGTCGCCTCGTCAAGCACAAGTATCGGTGCTTTTGACAAAGCGGCTCGCGCAATATTCAAAAGCTGACGCTGACCTTGTGAAAGGTTTGAACCGTCCCCCTTTAGCATTGTATCATAGCCTTCAGGCATATTTTTTATGAACATATCCGCACAAGAAGTTTTCGCCGCCTGTCGAACTTCTTCATCGGTAGCCGAAAGTCTGCCGTAACGGATATTTTCCATAATTGTGCCTGTAAACAAATGTGTATCTTGTAAAACCATCGCGATGTTTTCTCTTAAACATTCAAGGCTTATATCCTTAATGTCAACACCGTCAATAGTGATTTTTCCTTTATTGATATTATAAAAACGTGTAATCAAGTTGGTTATTGTCGTTTTACCCGCACCTGTTGATCCGACAAGTGCTATTTTCTGTCCCGGGTGGGCGAAAACAGAAACATCTTTCAAAATTGTTTTATCGGGATTATATCCGAATGTCACACCTTCAACCAAGACGTCACCGTGTACTTTATCAAGTACAAGTTTTTTACCGTCATCTATTTCTTCCGTCTCGTCCATTACGTTAAATACACGTTCCGCACCGGCAAGTGCCGACATAATATTTGTAACCTGCTGTGCAAGTTCGTTTATAGGTCTTGAAAACTGTCTTGAATAGTTTACGAAAACAGTAAGACCGCCTATGTCAAGCGCGGAAAACGGAACACCTCCGCCCCAACGTGACGCGAAAGCGATTATCGAGCCGACACAAGCCGTCAATGTGTAGTTGACCTGGCTCATTGCGTTCATACAAGGCCCCATAATTCCGCTTATAAACTGTGCCTTAACCTGTGAATTTCTAAGACTTTGATTAAGCTCGGAAAATTCATTTACGACATTTTCTTCATAATTAAATACCTTAACAACCTTTTGACCTGTAACGGTTTCTTCGATATAACCGTTTACTTTACCCAAGTCGGTTTGTTGTTTCATAAAATATTTTCGCGATTTACCGGCTATGGCAGTTCCGATTTTTGCAATAATCGGTGATACTACAATCGTCACAACCGCAAGCACCCAGTTTGTGTAAAGCATAAGTGCAAGTGTACCGATTAAAGTTATCGTACCCGAGAAAATCTGTACAAGAGTCGAATTAAGCATTTCGCCGATAATATCAACGTCATTAGTAAAACGGCTCATTATGTCCCCCGTAGGGTTTGTGTCAAAATATCTGACAGGAAGTTTCTGCACCTTACGGAACAAATGCTCTCTGATACGTTTCAGAGTACCCTGTGAAACGCTAATCATAATACGTCCCTGCAAATATGTCGCACCGACACCGAGTACATAAACCACTGCCATAAGTGCAAGTCCTGCCATAAGCGAAGTGATTTTCTGCTGAGGTGTTTTGGTCGAATCGATAAGTCCGTTAATAATCGGTCTTAAAAGATACGAGCCGCACAATGTTGACGCAGAACTTACCAAAACACACACAAATGCCGCCGCAATTTTATGCTTTTCCTGTTCCAAATATGAAAACAGTCTTTTTGCAGTTGCCTTTGTATTTTTAGGTTTCTGTTTTTTCTGATTTCTGTTCCTGTTCGGTGGTCCCATTGGAGGCATTTTACTTCCATAGCCTTTCTGCCCACATAGTCAATACATTTCTTATCGTGGGCTGATAAGATGTACAAATTAAGAAACTTCTTTTTCTTTATCTGTTTGAGAATAGTAAATATCGCGATATTCTTCACAATTTTTCATAAGTTCATTGTGATTTCCCATACCGACAATCTTTCCGTCCTCAAGCACAATTATTTTATCCGCGTCTATTACGGATGTAATTCTCTGTGCTATTATTATTTTAGTCGAGTGTTTCAAACTCGTTGTAAACGCTTGTCTGATTTTAGCCTCTGTGGCTGTGTCAACGGCACTTGTACTGTCGTCAAGTATAAGAATTTTCGGTTTTTTCAAAAGCGCTCTTGCAATACACAATCTCTGCTTTTGTCCGCCCGAAACATTGACACCGCCTTGTCCGAGTTCCATATTATAGCCGTCCGTAAATGCGTTTACAAATCCGTCAGCCTGTGCGGCGTCCGCAGCGGCACGAATTTCTTCCATTGTGGCATTTTCGTCACCCCAACGAAGATTTTCTTCTATACTACCGCTGAACAATACATTTTTCTGAAGTACCATACCGACGCCGTCACGCAAATTTTTAAGACCGTAATCCTTAACATTCACGCCGTCAACAAGCACTTCACCGTCTGTAACGTCATAAAGACGCGGTATAAGCTGTACAAGCGACGATTTACCCGAACCTGTTGTGCCGATTATACCGACAATTTCTCCCGGCTCTGCGGTAAACGAAATATTTTCAAGTACGTTTTCTTTACGTTTTTCGTAATACTTGAAATAAACATTTTTAAATTCAACTCTGCCGTTTTCAACTTTCTTATCCTTTTGACCCGCATTTTCATCTGTAAGGTCTACATCTGTTTTAAGCACTTCCGTAATTCTTGTCGATGACGCAAGTGCACGCGAAAGCTGTAAGAAAAGCATTGACACCATCATAAGTGACATAAGAATTTGCGTAATATATGTTGTAAACGCAGTAAGGTCACCAACGCCCATACTTCCGCCTACAACAAAATTACCGCCGAACCATACCACAAGCAATGTTGTTATATTCATTGCCAACGTCATAATCGGCATTGTCGTTATAACGATTTTCAAGGCTCTCATTGTAGTATTCATAAGGTCTGAGTTGGCATCTTCAAATTTTTCTGTTTCAAAATCCTGTCGTACAAAAGATTTTATAACTCGAACATTCGTTATATTCTCTTGTATACCCGAATTAAGATTATCAAGTTTTTTCTGCATTGCACCAAATCGCGGAAACGCGGTTTTTAAAAGCAACCCTATCACTATCGCCAGTATCGGAATAACGAATGCCAATATAAGCGCAAGTTCTTTATTAATCGAACAAGCCATTATAATACCGCCTATCAGCATACCCGGTGAACGCATTGCCATAATCAGAAGCATTCTAACCATATTCTGCACTTGCGTAATGTCGTTCGTCAGACGCGTAACAAGTGAGCCTGTAGAAAAGTTATCTATATTCTTAAATGAGAAGTTCTGTACCTTTTCAAATACTCCCTGTCTTAAATCCGCACTGAAATAAACCGATGCCCTAATCGCAAAGAAATGACCGCCGATACCGCCGATTATCATAATACAGATACACGCAATCATAAGCAACGCCCGCGACAAAATATATCCCGTTCCAAGTCCTGCGACTTCCGCACCGATACCGCTGTCAATCATTGACGCCATAATTTTAGGCAACACGATTTCCCCCGCAACTTCCGTAAGCATAAGCAAAGGACCTAATATGAAAAACAACATATACGGTTTTATATACTTCCAATAATATTTCAAGTTAATCTTACCTTTCTGTCAAGCAGGCAATCCAATTATTCAGCCGCCTTATTCTTCTTGTCCAATGCCGCCTTGATAAATGAGGCAAACAATGGGTGCGGACGGTTAGGTCTTGACTTGAATTCAGGGTGGAACTGAACACCGATATACCATGGGTGATTAGGAATTTCTACCATTTCAACAAGTTTATCGTCAGGTGACTGACCTGAAATAACCATTCCCTTGTCTGTTATTTCATTTCTGTAGAAGTTGTTAAATTCATATCTGTGACGATGTCTTTCATAAATAAGGTCACTGTTATAAACCTTTTGTGCAAGTGTGTTCGGTGTAACCTTACACGGATACAATCCAAGACGCATTGTACCGCCCAAATCTTCAACGTCACGTTGTTCAGGCATAAGGTCGATTACAGGGTGAGTTGTGTCAGGGTTAAGTTCCGATGAATTTGCGTCCTTGTAGCCAAGTACGTTTCTTGCGTATTCTATAACCGCAATCTGCATACCAAGACAAATTCCAAGATACGGAATTTTGTGTTCTCTTGCATATTGAGCGGCAATAATCTTACCCTCAATACCTCTGTCACCAAAACCGCCCGGTACAAGAATACCGTCAGAATCTTTAAGAAGTTTATCCACAGTCTTTGCAGTAACTTCTTCACTGTTTATCCACTTGATATTAACGTTTGAGTAATTCTGTATTCCGCCGTGCTTTAGCGATTCAACGATACTGATATACGCGTCGTGCAATGATACATATTTACCTACAAGTGAAATTGTAACTTCTTCCTTGCCGCCGTTCATAAGGTCTTTAACGACGTCAACCATCTTTGTCCAATCGTCAAGCTGTGGCTTTCTGTCCTCAAGTCCAAGACGGTTACATACAACCTTTGCAAGTCCTTCTTCTTCAAGTGCAAGAGGAACTTCATAAAGCGTATCAAGGTCAAGGTTTTCGATAACACATTCAGGTGATACATTACAGAATAGCGCAATCTTTTCTGCAAGTCCTTCTTCAAGAGGCTTTTCAGTTCTTAAAACAAGTACGTCAGGCTGAATACCAAGGCTTAGAAGTTCCTTAACACTGTGCTGTGTCGGCTTTGTCTTTTGCTCGCCAGATGTTGAAAGATACGGTACAAGTGTAAGGTGGATATACATACAATTTTCCTTACCGACTTCCTTTACAACCTGTCTGATTGATTCAAGGAACGGTGTAGATTCAATATCACCGACTGTTCCGCCGATTTCCGTAATAACAATATCTGTGTCCTGCGTATTTGCAACACGGTAAACTCTTGACTTGATTTCATTTGTGATATGCGGAATTACCTGTACGGTTCTTCCCTCATAGTCACCGCGTCTTTCCTTTGAAATAACCGACCAATAAATTTTACCTGTTGTTACGTTTGAATTTACGCTTAGGTTTTCGTCGATAAATCTTTCATAGTGTCCAAGGTCAAGGTCTGTTTCCGCACCGTCATCTGTAACGAAAACTTCACCGTGCTGATACGGACTCATTGTACCCGGGTCCATATTGATATAAGGGTCAAACTTCTGCATTGTAACCTTATATCCTCTTGCCTTTAACAATCTTCCCAATGATGCGGCTGTAATGCCCTTACCAAGTCCTGAAACAACTCCGCCTGTTACGAATATATACTTTGTATCCATTTTTTCCTCCTATTTACTGTGTCTTTTAACAAACTTCTCTATTCTTTTAAGTGCTTCTTGAATGTTCTCAATCGAATACGCATATGAACAGCGTATAAATCCCTCTCCGCTCTCGCCGAACGCATTGCCCGGTACGACAGCGACCTTTTCTTCCATAAGCAGATTTTGACAAAATTCTTCACTTGTCATACCCGTAGATTTTATGCAAGGGAATACATAAAATGCTCCGAGCGGTTCAAAACAACTAAGTCCCATTGCTCTGAAACCGTCCACTATGTAGCGTCTTCTGTAATTGTACTCACGGCGCATTTCCGCAACGTCATCGTCACAGCTCTTTAGTGCCTCAATCGCAGCGAATTGTGCGGTTGTCGGTGCTGACATTATGCCGTACTGATGAATTTTTGTCATAAGCTTTATAATTCTTTCAGGACCTAACGCATAACCAAGACGCCAACCGGTCATAGCGAATGTCTTTGAAAAACCGCTTACAACAACAGTTCTTTCTTTCATACCCTCAAAATTTGAAAACGGAATATGCTTTTCGCCGTCATAACGAAGTTCAGCATAAATCTCGTCTGACAGTACCATTATATTTGTACCGCGAAGTACCTCCGCAATAGCCTCCAAATCTTCCTTTGACATAATTCCGCCTGTCGGATTATTCGGATACGGCAGAATTAAAAGTTTTGTCTTGTCGGTAATCTTTTCTTTAAGCTGTTCCGGCAAAAGTCTGAAATTGTCCTCTTCTTTTGTTTCAATCGGAACAGGAACACCGCCTGCCATAACCGTACAAGGGCGATAACAAACGAAACAAGGCTCCGGAATAAGTACCTCGTCACCTGGATTAATAAGCGTTCTTACCATAAGGTCAATCGCCTCACTGCCTCCTACCGTTACAAGAACTTCTTTTTTCGGATTATATTTTATATCGAATTTTCTGTCATAGTAATTGCAGATTTCTTCACGCAATTCCATAAGTCCGGCATTTGCGGTGTAGTGCGTCTGTCCTTTTTCAAGCGAATATATGCCGGCTTCACGAATTGCCCAAGGTGTTGTAAAATCAGGCTCACCGACGCCAAGCGAAATAGCATCGTCCATTTCTGCAACTATATCAAAAAACTTTCTTATGCCTGACGGCGGTAAAGCCGAAACTACCGGTGAAATAATTTTTTCATAATCTATCATAGCGTAATTACCTGTCTTGTATCCTTTTCATCGTCCTCGAATACAATTCCTTCCTCTTTGTATTTTTTTAGCACAAAATGAGTTGCCGTTGAAATTATCGAATCCATCGGTGCAAGCTTCTGCGCAACGAACAATGCCACTTCTTTCATACTCTTGCCCTCGATTGTAACGGCCAAGTCATATGCACCGGACATTAGGTAAAGTGATTTTACCTGTGGGTATTTGTAAATTCTCTCTGCCACCTTATCAAATCCTTCACCTCTTTGCGGAGTTATGCGAAGTTCGATAAGCGCAACAACAACGTCTTTGTCGGTCTTATCCCAATTTACAATGGTTTTGTAACCGACAATAACGTTTTCCTTTTCCATTTTTTCAATCTTGTCGGCGACTTCCTTTTCCTCCATACCAAGCATCTGCGCGATTTTCGCTCGTGATACATTACCTTTTTCCTTGTCAAGAATGTTTAAAATTTCTTCCATAAAAGTCAGCCTCCAATACTTTGTTCTGTAACCGTTTTCACATTTTTACATATGAATAGTCATTTTATCTTATAATTATATCGTATTTACGCTAAAAATGCTATACCTTTTTTCAAAAAAGTTTCACAAATTTAAAAAAAATTAAAAAATCGGTGTTTTTACACCGATTTGGGTTGTATTTTTGCCACTCGGGCGACCGATGATCGCCCCTACGAATTGCTACACACTTTTTACTTTTCCACTTCCACAAGTTTAACGTCCTGTTCGGCAAGTGCCACTTGCCATTCATCTGTCAGTTGTGCGTCTGTAATAAAGCAATCTATACCGTCAAGACCCGAAATT
Organism: Hominilimicola sp.; assembly: GCF_046972485.1. Taxonomy (NCBI): domain Bacteria; kingdom Bacillati; phylum Bacillota; class Clostridia; order Eubacteriales; family Oscillospiraceae; genus Hominilimicola; species Hominilimicola sp. The sequence goes on along the minus strand of NZ_JBKVWU010000004.1, from coordinate 5,258 downwards.
CTCGGAACACCTATTTTACCGATTTTATTTTTATCGCAAAGGAAAATTGCCGATTCACTACACGAAAGCATTGCTTTTTTTATTTCAGCCTCGCCCTCGCTCGAATCAACAAGCCCACGACCGAGCGTTACACCTCTGCATGAGAAAAAGCACTTATTCGCATAATAATTTTCTTTTATTGTTTTTTCCGCAACACGTCCGATATACGACATATTTCTCGGCGTCAGTTCACCGCCGACGCACACAACGTGAATATGGTCACACATTGAAAGTTCATTCACGATTTTTTCAGCATTTGTAATAACAGTTATACCACGTTTACCTTTTATGTATCTCGCCAAGTGCCATGCCGATGTACTTGCGTCAAGAAATATAGTTTCACCGTCTTTTATAAGGTCAGCCGCATATTTTCCTATACGTTGTTTGCCCTCATAATTCACCGTATCACGTTCCGTTATTGCAAGTTCGATTTCGCTGTTATCAACAAGCGTTGCACCGCCGTATGTACGAACAAGCACGCCTTGTTTTTCAAGTTTTTCAAGGTCACCGCGAATTGTTTCGGTTGTAACCTCAAACTGTTTTGCAAGTTCCACCACAAGTACACTCTTGTTTTTATTTATTATCTGCTCTATTCTGTTTCTGCGTTCAACTGCAAGCATATCTAATCTCCATTCTTATTTGTTGTATGTATTTTATCATATTTTCCCTATCTTTTCAATACGGTGCAAAAATAAAAAGAATATGCTTTTCTCTTGCCACCCCTCAGTCGACTTTGTCGACAGCTCCCCTCGATGGGAGCCGAAAAGCCTCTCCTTGAGGAGAGGTGCCCAAAGGGCGGAGTGGTGGCTTCGTACAGGACAATGACCTCAACGCCCATTTTTCTCCACCCCTCAGTCGACTTTGTCGACAGCTCCCCTCGATGGGAGCCTTATATGCCTCTCCTTGAGGAGAGGTGCCCCAAGGGCGGAGTGGTGGTTTCGTACAGGACAATGACCTCAACGCCCATTTCTTCTCCCCCCTCAGTCGACTTTGTCGACAGCTCCCCTCTATGGGAGCCTTATATGCCTCTCCTTGAGGAGAGGTGGCACGCAGTGTCGGAGTGGTGGTTTCGTGTGGAACGGCACCCTTGACGTCACTTTTCAGCACTACCGTGAGCGACCGATGGTCGCCCCTACGACAGTATTACACTGTCCCAAAATTCAAAAAAGAGAAGTCAGTGACTTCTCTTTTTTACTATTCACCATACTTAACCCCTTGATAAGTATCCCGTTTCACCATAAGTTTATCAATTTCATTAAGCACTACAAATTTCTTCAAACTCCACAGCGGACCTACAAGTGAATCACGTCCGCCGTCACCGGTAAGTCGTTGTATAACCGTTTCTTCCGAAAAAACTTCAAGCTGATTTACTATCGTTTCAACGTAATCTTCAAGAGTCATAAGTTCAAACTCACCTCTTGCGTACATATCTGCAAGGCGAGTATTTTTCAAAACGTGCAGTAAATGCAATTTCACGCAATGCGGATTTAGTTTCGCCACCGCCTTTGCACTTTCAAGCATCATATCTGTCGTTTCACCCGGCAAGCCGTCAATAAGATGTACGCACACATTTATATTTCTATCCTGTAATTTTTTATAACCGTCCAAAAACTCCGCATATGTATGGCAGCGATTAATCTTTTCACCGGTTTCGTCAAAAACAGTCTGCAAACCGAGTTCGGTCACAAGATATGTTCTTTCATTCAATTCCGACAAATAATCAAGCACATCATCTTCAAGGCAATCCGCACGCGTCGCAATACTTATCCCAACCACGTTATCCTGTTTCAGCACAGGCTCAAACCTTTCACGCAACACGCTTGCAGGTGCATATGTATTTGTATGTGCCTGAAAATACGGAATATACTTAGCCTCGTGCCACTTTTTATGCATACGCTCCTTGACTTCCTCAAACTGCGTAAGAATATTATGTGACGGATCACCGGCAAAATCACCGCTGCCGCTTGACGAACAATATATACACCCTCCGACGCCCTTTTTACCGTCGATATTCGGACACGTAAAACCGCCGTTTAACGCCACCTTAAACACCTTACCGCCGAATTTCCGCTGAAGATGATAGTTCCATGTATGATATCTTTTATTGTCGTTTGAATACTTAAATTTATTCTCCATAATTTTCTCCATAAACAAAGGGACTGTAGAAAAAACATAATTTTTCTACAGTTCCTTTTAGGGTTCTGAAATTTTTTATTACTTCTTCAATTCAAATGAGTTACAGTCTGTACATTCAACCATTGTAGGATTAGCCTCGTGCGTACCCACTTGAATACTTGAAAGTGAACAATAATCTGCTGAATCACAGTGATTTGCACACTGTGTTACAGTACATTTAATACTTTCATTCTTTTCGCCGTTACAACATGCCATGATATTTTACCTCCATAAAATAATATTTAATACCGCCCCTGCGGCACATAAATATTATTTGCAGTTAGGTTTAAAATATCACAGGAAAATCATACTAATTTTCAAGCAAGTTTGAAACTGCCGTAAGTGTGATTTCGTTGTCTTTTCTGTCGGCGGTGATCACACAGCCCGATGTAATCTGACCTGTAAGCGACAAGATTGAAAGTTTATCCTCCAAAAGTTTTTGGATTGCTCTCTTAAGCGGTCTTGCACCGTATCGCTTATCGTAACCCTTTTCCAAGATAAGTTCCTTCGCTTCATCGGTAACAACAAGTTTTGCGTCTTTTTCCGCAAGTTTTGCGTGAATATCCTTTAGCAATAGGTCAATAATCTGTCTTAGATTTTCCTTTGTAAGCGGTTTGAATGTTACAATTTCGTCAATTCTGTTAAGGAATTCAGGCTTAAAGAACTGTTTTAAACTCTTATCCACGTTATCGTCAAGTTTAACTTCATCATTCGAGTTAAACCCTGCCGCCGCCGACTTAAATTCAGACCCTGCATTTGTTGTCATTATAATAATGGTATTTTCAAAATTAACTATTTTACCGTGACTGTCCGCAACACGTCCGTCATCAAGAATTTGCAAGAACAAATTAAACACTTCAGGGTGTGCTTTTTCGATTTCGTCAAGCAATATTACGGAATACGGCTTTCTTCTAACCTTTTCTGTAAGCTGACCGGCATCATCATATCCGACATATCCCGGAGGTGAGCCGATTAATTTTGAAACCGAATGTTTCTCCATATATTCCGACATATCAATTCTGATAAGCGATTCTTCGTTATCAAACATAACTTCCGCAATCGTCTTAACAAGTTCTGTTTTTCCGACACCTGTCGGGCCTGCAAATATAAACGATACAGGACGTTTTCTTGTAGTAATATCAGCTCTGCCGCGTCTTATCGCACGCGAAACAGCCTCAACAGCCTCATTCTGACCGATAACCCGCTCATGAATACGCGATTCAAGATTAAGAAGTTTTGTAGATTCGTCCTCCGTCAAGCGATGTACGGGAATTTTAGTCCACCCCTCGATAACAGCCGCAATATCGTCAAACGTAATCTCTGCTTTTTTAGCCTCGTTTTCAGCCGTTTCAATATCTTTTTCAACTTTAAGTTTTTCTGTTTTTAAGTTGGCTATTTTTTCAAAATCGCCATCATCGGTAGCCGTTTCAATATCTTCCTCTATGACATCAAGTCTGTCCTCCAACAATTTAACGTCATAAAGTGCCTTATTTTTAAGATTTACTCTTGAACCTGCTTCGTCTATTACGTCAATAGCCTTGTCAGGCAAAAATCTGTCTGTTATATATCTTTCCGACAACCTTACCGCCTGTTCGATTATATCGTCAGAAATTTTTACAGAATGGTAATTTTCGTAATAATCCTTAATACCTTTCAAAATCTCGATACTTTCGTCAATAGAAGGCTCGTCGATAAGAACAGGTTGGAAACGTCTTTCAAGCGCAGAATCCTTTTCTATATGTTTTCTGTACTCTGTAAGAGTTGTCGCACCGATTATCTGAATTTCACCTCTTGCAAGTGCCGGCTTCAGAATATTCGCCGCACTCATTGCCCCTTCTGCGTCGCCTGCCGCAACAATATTATGAATCTCATCAATTACAAGTACAACGTTACCTCTTTCGGCAGCCTCGTTTAAAAGACTTTTCAGTCTTGCCTCAAACTGTCCTCTGAACTGCGTACCTGCCACAAGTGCCGTAAAATCAAGCAAATAAAGCTGATATTCAAAAAGTTTAGGCGGAACATTCTTTTCATATATTCTGCAAGCCAAGCCCTCTGCAACGGCAGTTTTACCTACACCCGGCTCACCCAAAAGAACTGGATTATTCTTTGAACGTCTGTTCAAAATCTGAATTACACGTTCAATCTCCGCATCTCTATTTACAACTCTGTCAACCTCGCCTCTTGCGGCTTTTTCGGTAAGATTTGTGCCGTAAGTATCAAGCATGGTCTTTTTCTGTTTTTTCTTCGACTGCTTTTTGTCTTTCGCCTTTTTATTCTCCTCGGTACTTTCGTCACTGTTTGAGTTAGAGCCAAGATTATTAAAGAAATCTTTAAACGCATCAAGAGGAGCGGTAGCCGCACCGCCTTCGTCGTCCTCACCGCCCGAAATCTGTCCGAGCATTTCCGACAAATCGCCGTCCATACCAGGCATACCTTCCATACTCTCCATAAATTCGGACATCTGATTATTTATATTTTCAAGTTCTTCGTCAGACACACCGAAATTATCTATCATTTGATTAATCGGAGCAATCCCCAGCTCTTTTGCACATGACAGACAAAGTCCTTCGCTTGTGGTCTTTCCGTTTTCCATTTTTGTAATGAAGAAAACCGCAGGGTTTTTCTTACATTTTGCACATAATGTCATCACTTTTTTCCTTTCTATATATCTTAAAACGGTTTTACCGCCGAAAATACACAATTTTTGAAGTTATTATACCATATCAATCTAAAATTTTAAACCCCTTTTTAAGTATGTTTACAAATATTTCACTTTTCGCAAAAATAATTGGAATATATTGTAAATTTATTTCATATACTTTATATATAGAATAAATTTCACAAAAAGGACAAGTTTTATTATGAATACACAACAGTTAAAAAACAGTAAATGTATAGCGGTTTCAAACTATACCCGCCGTCAAAAATCTTCACGTCTGAAAGGCGAGCTTATAGCATTCTTTTCAGTATTATCTATTATATGCACCTGCCTTTATATTATAATTTCATCTCTGCCATACTAAAAAATTACCCATATATAATTT
>NZ_JBKVWU010000003.1:16131-64669 GCF_046972485.1 Hominilimicola sp. | reverse complement strand
AAGAAACAAGAATTGAACAGTTTTATGAATATCTGCATTTAATAACAATGGTTTTATTAATTGCAAATATGCCGTTATCGGCACAAATGTATTGAAAATAATTTTAAATTTATTGATGTTGTTCCTGTAATGTGGTATAATATAAATAGATGTTAGGAGTGATTTTATGAACTATTTATCTGTATCGCAAATGGCGAAAAAATGGAATATGTCCGAGCGTGGTGTTAGAAAATACTGTGCCGAGGATAAAATACCCGGTGCATTCCTAACGGGTAAGACTTGGAATATTCCCGAAAACGCAGAAAAACCCAAAAGAAAAAATAAAAAAAGCAATGAGCATCAAACATTGCTTGAACGATTGAAATCAGAGAAAGCATCTTATATTTCCGGCGGAATATATCATAAAATACAGATTGAACTTACCTATAATTCAAATCACATTGAGGGAAGCAAGCTTACCCACGACCAAACGAGATATATTTTTGAAACCAATACAATCGGAGTGGAAAATGATGCACTTAATGTTGATGACATTATTGAAACGGCAAATCATTTCAAATGTATCGATATGATAATTGATAATGCAAAATATAAGCTCACAGAAAAGTTTATAAAACAGTTACATTATACTTTAAAATCCGGTACATCTGATTCAAGAAAAGATTGGTTTAATGTGGGCGAGTATAAAAAGCTTCCCAATGAAGTCGGCGGAAAAGAAACCGCAAAACCAGAAGATGTTGCAACTAAGATTAAAGCACTTTTAAAAGACTATAATCAAAAAGAAGAGCATACGCTTGAAGAAATCATAGACTTTCATTATACTTTTGAAACAATACATCCGTTTCAAGACGGCAACGGCAGAGTCGGAAGACTTATTATGTTTAAAGAATGCCTGAAAAATAATATTGTTCCGTTTATAATTGATGAAGATTTAAAGATGTTCTATTACAGAGGTCTGTCCGAATGGAACAATGAAAAAGGTTATTTGACCGATACCTGCTTTACGGCACAGGATAAGTTCAAAAAGTATTTGGATTATTTTAAGATACCGTATATCGAGTAATACAAAATAGCGATTTATAAATTTAGGAGTTTACTTATGAATAAAAAAATTGGTCGTAATGATCCGTGTCCGTATGGAGGTGGAAAAAAATATAAAAATGTTGTGTTGACAAAGATTTAGATACAGACGTGGGTGCGGACATAGCCTTGGATTATCAGCATAAAATAGTCCAAGAATATGTCCGCACCCCCGACTCAAATCTTGAATTTTCACAATGGACACAGCTTTTTGAAAACGAAATGCTGCTTGCTGCACTCATAGACAGAGTCACCTTCAGATCCTTCGTTCTGAACATGAACTGTAGCTCATCTTACCGTATCGACTCGACTGTGAATCACGATTAGTGGCTCAAAATTTTTTTATCACAACTGGCTCACTTTTTTATTAGCGAGGTGGCTAAGTTTTTTATTGACAAAGGCAAAAAAGCTGTTGATTGCTGATAATGCAGCATTAATTGTAGCTGTTTTATACATATTCATCAGTGCACTTTTGTACTCGAGTACCGTATTTTTATTTATCTTGCTTTTACCTATAAATTCTATAAATCTTTTAACATTTCTTCTATATCCTTCGATTGTAGAATTTGATTTTTCCTCATCTATCAAATACTGCGTAAAAGCTCCTATTTTACCTTTTAATTCTTCTCCATCTATAATTTTGCTGTTATTCATTTAACTCACATCTCCAATCATACATTTTATTTTACAACTTTTCTTATCAAAATATCAGTATATGTTTTATTATTTTACATTTCTTTAAAAAATACACTTAACTCAGTGGCATTTTCTTGGTTTGAAGATGTGTCGCAAACAAAAAACAAGTCTTGCAAAAGACTTGTTTTTACTATCAAATGCTCTTTAATAATTCAATTTAATCAACTACTAACGCTTTAGCCAACGCCTCAAGCTGTGCTCTGCTCATCAATCGCCGATTTAACATGTACCTCTTCCTGAATAAATGTGAGATTTTTCGATGATGAGAGCTATGCCATACCGTTCTATACAGCATACTGACCTTCAAACAATTCAATATCATAGTCATTTACTCCCACATATTTTATATCTTTTGTTATTTCCATCTTAATATACTCAATCCTTTTTTTATTGATTTATAATCGCATTTATTGTAGGCGCATTTTTTTCATCCCAAAGCATTATCTTTGATGATTCACCGTCTTTAAGTGTCAAAGGTGCAAATATGAATACGCTGTTTCCACCTACCATGTTAGGTTTCATTTCCTCCAATGTTCCAAGTAGTTTATTGTCCTTGTATATTGCACGATAAAGTTTTAATTCAGGCATTGTAACATTTTCTTTTGCCATGACTGTAACTGTTGTATTGCCTTGTTCATCAATAAGTTTTGTGACATCTACCTTATTTTTGAACGCGTCCAAAACCTCAAGGTTTTCTACAATACTTTCTTTACGCCACTTAGCATAGAAAACTTTATCTCCTATTGCTCTATCCGAAATTTCAGTGAGAGCTGTACCTGTAAATTCAGCATTATCATACCAACCTTCAAACTTATAGCCATTCTTTGTCGGCACCGGTAATGTTGCGGTTGTTCCATATATGTAACTTGAAATAGGTGTTTCTACAAATACTCCACCATCTGTATTAAATGTAATGGTATATTGCTCTGCTACCCATTTTGCATAGTATGTTTTATCTCCTGTTGCCGCCGCAGAAATTTCAGTAACCGTAACACCTGTAAATTCAGCGTTATCATACCAACCTTCAAATTTATATCCTTTCTTCGTCGGCACTGGTAATGTTACAGCAGTTCCATATGTGTAGTCTGTTACATTTTCTCCGATAGTACCGTCATTCACATTCAGTGTTACTTGATATACTCTTGAAGTCGAAGTATATGTCGCTGTATATGTTGCCGGACCTGTTACACTTGTCAATTCCGGAACCCATTTATCAAACACATATGTGTACCTGTCGTCTTGTTCCTTTGTCGGAGTTGCTCCTGCATACACTGGCATTGTATCCTTTTCCACGTCTCCACTTTGCAATACTGTTCCGTCTGCATTTTCAAATGTAACCATATACTTATCCGGCTCATTTTTAGTCCATTTCGCATAGAATATCATGCTATTGCCTGTTTCAGGAACTTCTTTTATAGTAATTTCTGTTATTGGTGTTCCTGTAAATTCAGCATTATCATACCAACCATTAAAATGATAATCTGCCTTTGTTATATCTTCACTAGTTGGGAGCTTGACAGTAGTTCCATATTCATAACTTGTTATATTTTTATCATCTGCAATGGTTCCACCATGTGTATTCAATGTCACTTTGTATGTATCCGCTATCCACTTTGCATAATATGTCTTAGCACCGATTTCATTAGTTCGTATTGTTTTCACTGATTCACCGCTAAAATCAGATTTTTCATACCAACCGCCAAATTTGTAGTGAGCTTTTGTTGGTGTTGGTAGTGTAGCACCAACTCCATATGTGTAGCTAGTCACATTTTCTCCATCTGCAATAATTCCATCATTAAGCTCATAACTGATTGCATATGTTTCAGCTATCCATTTCGCATAATATACCTTATCACCTTCTGAATCAGCCGTAATCATTGTAACTTTATTGCCGGTAAAATCTTTATTTTCATACCAGCCTTCAAATTTATAACCCACTTGAGTTGGTGTTGGAAGTGTTACGACTGTTCCCTGTGTATAATTAGTTATATTATCACTCTCGTTTGCCAAAACGCCTCCATTTGTATTTAATGTCACATTATATACAGCATCTAATATTGTGATTTCACCACTTGCATCCATATATCCGTTATGTTTTACTGTTACCTTTATTTTGTCCCCTGATACCTTATTAGCAAAATTTTCGTGTTTTACTGTAAGTATCAGTTCATTTTCAACCTTCTCGATTTTATATTTATCTGTTGCCAATGCCGTCGAACTGTCATCAATATAAACACTAAATCCAGTATAATCTTCTCCTGTAAAACTTGTAGGTGTAACAACAAATGTAGCATCCGCTATTTCGTTAGCTTTTATGATATTATTCTTTCCAGTCAATGTCATTGTCTTGTCTTCTTCTTTGACCATATAATGGAATGTTGCCGCTTTTTCTGCGCCTGTCGCACCTGATTTTGCAATAAAAGATCCTTGTCCTACTGACTTTCTCGGTCTGAACTTGAATGTTGCAGTATTATCTTCACCTATTGCTTTTTGTGCGACATATTGCACCGTCGCATTACTAATATCTTTATTATTTGAATTAGATAAAAACGAAGCATATACCGATTCCATTTCGTCGCCCTTTACCGAAACTGTTACTTGTAGCATTTGTTCAGGAGTAAGCTGTATATTTCCGTCTGTCGGCTCAAAAGTTGCAACAACCTTATCATTTTCCAATACAGATATCCCCTTAATCTCTACGTTATTCGCCGCCAAAACATTGAATGAACTGCTCAACATTGAAGAAATTATCATTCCTGTCAATAATTTTTTAACACTCTTTTTCATAAAATTACACATCTTCCTTATGGTACATATATTGATATTTCATTTTCCAATGCATTAGTTGATACGTTTGGATAAAGTTCTTGAACTAAAGATAGTGGTATATATATTCTGCCATTTATTTCAATGGCATGCTCCTTTCCATTCCACAATGCTGAATTTATATATATTTTATCACCTTTAATAGAAACTTTAAGATTTTTGTTTTCACCATAAGCACAAGCAGTGGCTTTTTCTGCATTCCACTCTACCTTCATGTTTGTCGCCTCTGCAAAGTATCTCATCGGTAACATCCACATTCCATCAACAACAAATGGTACAGCATCAGTTGATATAACTTCACCATTCACCTGAACATCTGACTTCCTGAGCGAAAATACCATACTCTTATTGACTGATACCTGTTCCAACACAAGAGGTTTATTATATGCTCCAACTTTACCATCTATCCCCTCAATATTATAAAACGGTTCTGTTGTTTCGTTGTATGTATTTACAGAAATAGAATCTTCCACAAATCGTATTGGATAATAGTCAAATGAATTCCATAACGCATTAACATTGTTTGCAATTAGTATAAATCGGCATAAAGTACCATCATATTTAATTAAATCTTTATCATCGTTGTAACTTATATGTATTACACCATTTTCAACTGTTGCATGAATTTTAGAACTGTCCTTGATTAATGTATTTTCATCAGTAATTATAACAACCTCTCCGTTATTGTTAGTAAGCACATTAAATACATTATCATCATATTCAAAATCAAAATTCAATCCACATATACTGCCTTTATCTTGTGGAATTGCTAAATCAACATTTTTTAAGTTTATGCCTGTTAATACATCTCCTGTTATGTCGTCCATAATAGCCGGTTGAAAAAACAGTTGCAATTTGTATTCTGATGTTTTTGCAAGAGCAACTGTTGAAAGCAACAACAAACTCACTACAATGCTTAATATGATTCTTTTTATTTTCATTATATCTCCTTATCATAGATTTATTTTTCAAAAGTTATATTTTGCTACTCAATTCCATTTCTGCACTGCACCGGTCATTGCATCAAGCTCTACATCATATTCAAAGCCATCAACATAGATTTCAACACCAATAACTGTTTTGCCTCTTTCATAATCGTAACTTGCTTTTTTCGCTAAAATCTTGTTTGTATCTATATTTTTTTCAGCAACAACAATTTCTATTGCCTTGTCTAAAGAAATTACTCCGTTTAAATTAATATATGAATTTACTCTTTCATCCTTCGAATTCCATTCAAGCACATTTCCACTCACTGCATCTATTTTTGCATCATATTCTGTGCTTTTTGTATCTATTTCCACTTCAACGATATATTGTCCATGATCATAATCATAATTTGCATTTTTTGAATACAAGTCGTTTTCCGAAACTCCAGCTTTGTTTACCACAATTTCTATTGCTTTATCAAGTGTTATTTTCGTGCTATTTGTAATGTCATATCCTCCTTGTGACGGTTGTGATGTCTGTCTTGGTACCGGTGTTTGTTTACTAATATCACCATTTACGATTTTATCAGCATCTGTTACTGTAGAATTTGTTTTATCCACAATATCTATAGTTTTTGTGTCTTCATACCATACAACTTCTTTGTTGTTCAATTCAGCAATAGCTCTAACCGGAAGATACGTTGTTCCTTCATAAAGCATAGGATATACAGTTTCACCATCTACACTTTTTAATGTTTGAATCTGTCCATTTGTCTTTATTACAAAATCACCTCTAATTTCCGATTGTACTTTTTGTACAATCCCATTTGCCGATACTCCTATAGCAATACCTAGTGTAATTGCCCCTAATGTAGTTAATAAAGTTACCTTCTTAATCATAATAATACATCTCCATTTCTATTAATCTCTATCAATTTTCCACTTATAGAATACTCCTGTCTGAGCATCTATCTCTGCCTCATATTCTACATTGTCTTGCATAAACTCAATTTCATATTTCCATCTTCCATCTTCAAAATCCAACTTTGCTTCTTTAAAATATACTTGCTCAGATACACCTGCCTTCTGTAACGCTATATCTTTTGCCTGTTCAAGTGTTATATTCAATTCTTTATTTTCATCAGTTTGTTTTTGTTGAATATGGTCTGAACTATTCTGCGTCGAATCTTGTTTTCCAGGTTCTCCTATCGTATTTGTAACTGTCGGAATATTTATGCGATGAAATATCATATTGCCACCTTTCTTTTTTCTACCATTCTATCTCTGAACACTCAGGAGATATATTCTCAAAATTATCCCATAGAAATGCTTTATAGCGTATATTTTCTATCCTTATCCATCCTGATGGCAATGTCACTATTTTTTCTTTATTCTCATCAAAATTTATAGATTCAACATAAAAATCTTTTAATTCTTCATTTTCGGACATGGTGATAATTAACTGCTTTATACCACCATTTCCTCTTACCTTAACTTGTCCTTCATCCATAAACTCAATAGAATTCTGATTTTTTTCATCGTTTTTGGTAAATACCTTTATTCTCACTGCCTGTGATGGTGTCCAACCTCCGCGGTATACATAAGATTCCCCCTCATTTTCACTTAGCGTTATGTACGCGTTATTGACTTTAACAACAACTGCAAATGTACTGCCTTTTTTTACTTCTACAGGTTTATCAAGTTCAATGCAATTAAATCCACCATATTCAAGATAAACTGTCTTTGTTGTTTCAAGCTTTGCATTTTGAGGATTAAAACTTCCGTCTTGTACATCGCTATAAACTTCAACCGTACAATCAGTATTTTCTCCAACAATACCTACACCTACTGCCTTAATCCATTCATTTTCAGTATCTCCTTTGACTTTAAATACATTGGCTGCCTGTTTAATTTTCAAAAGACTTCCTATGCCACTATCAGTTGCTGACGCATCATAAAAATAGTTATTATCATACTTATCATTCATTACATAATCAAAAGCATATATCTGTTCACAGGTTACTTCATAAGACAGATAAAAGTAAGGCAACGAAGAATAGCTGTTCTTGACCAACCACCCTCCGTCAGTTGTTGTTTTGCTCGGATAAAAATTTTCTGCCGGAATGGTATCATCCCATCCGATTATAGTACAAGCATGCGGTGAACTTCCGCTTTCTTCGCTTGGATTATAATAATATGCTTCTCTCACATTATTATACGAAAATGTAACTGCACCATATTTGACTATAGCTCGTTTCATTTTTTCTCTTGCCGCCGCATCCTTATTAAGATTCTTACCATCAACAGATATTGCACTTTCCAACTTATAGGCGGCATTACTCCAACCATTCACATTATACGCCTTATCGGATTTAACAGGCCCACACCATGTAGAAAGCAAAGCCGCGGCATATTTAGTTCCTCCACCTGCATAGCTCCAATTTCCTGAACTGCTTGTTATTTCACCAGTTGTATTATTAAGAGGGTCACTTCCTCGATTATGTCTTGCATATCCAATCTGTTGTGGGGAAAGTGATAGAGAACTCTTATCTACACTTTTATCAATACCACTTCTAAGTATTGATGTCTCTGATGCACTTGCTGTAGAATACGCCCAGCAAAGCGAAGTATCCCCTTGATCTCTAACCGGAGTAACAATGCCATAATCCCTCGAGTCAAATTTTGATTGTTTCACTAGTTTTGATATGTCACTATTTCGCAAATCCTCCGCTGTTTGTGTTGCATCAGCAGCTGTTGATGACATTAAAAACAAGGAAATGCTTATGGCACAGGTTAAAATATTTTTTATTTTTAACATCACTATTTCCTTCTTTCTATTTCATAATGTTAAATCTCTTCTGGCTTGCATAATGGCTTTACATTTTCTAAATTTTCAAATATAAATGCTTTTATCCTAACTCCATTTGATACTTTATTTTCAGAAACTGAAATACTCTCTGTTTCTTTTACTGTGTAATTTTCATTTGTTATTACATTTGCGCTGTATATTCTTATCTTCTTCAACTCATCACCATTGTATTTTGCAATCATAACAGTTGATTTATTTGTTTTGGTTGGAATCACTGCTTTAGCCGAAAAACTGTCGGCATTTATCGTTGTTACAGAATTTCCGGTACTATCCGTTATAGTAATTAACGAACCGTTTCCTTCTTCAGAATTTTCATTAGAATTAGGAGCTGTTATATATGTATGCCCTGCTTGTGCAATTCCGGACTCGCCTCCGAATCCTCCTGCTGTTTCAAATGCAGTTGTTCCTGTCACACTTCCTGTAATAGTCAACATATCAGAATTTGAAATTACGATTGTTCCGCCACCATTAAAATCAGATACGACAGGTCTATATATATTTTTCAAATTTAGCTTAGCACCATTATGAACATTTATCTTGAATCCGTTTTTCGCAGCTGTAAGTGATTGTAATTCTATTGTTCCACTTTCAACTGTCAGTTCAGAAATATTACTTAGTTATTCAACTTCCCGAAACTGCTCTTTTCCGACTGCACATAATGGGCAAACCCAATCTTCCGGCAACTCTCCCCACGCTGTACCTGGTGCAATGCCACCATCAGGATCACCCAGTTCCGGATCATATATGTATGCACATACTTCACATTCATACTTTTTTATCAATCTACACCCCTTTCTTTATTTATTATGTTATATATTGAAAAATCATATATCGCATTAAGTATTTAACAACTATATCTACCGCAATTCCAACATATTATCGAAAGATATGAGTCATTTCTTCCACATCTTTCGAATATAAATGAAAAGCAAATTAGCAAAATTATCGTTGGGTACGATATAGCATTGCTACAATTTGAGCACGATTGCAATCCATATCCGGCTCGAATTTTCCATTGCCTGTACCGACTGTGATACCGTTCTTCGTCGCCCATGATACAGCCTTAAAGTAATAACCATTACTATTTACATCATTGAAAACGTCTTCTCCGGTTTCAAACGGTGATCCTGCCTCACGATATAGGAACGCAACCGTCTGTCCTCGAGTTACATTTTCATTTGGTGAGAATGTTGTATCGCTTGTACCGACTGTGACACCTTTTTCAACAGCCCAAAGAACTGCTTTATAATAATATGCACTGTTATCCACATCTCTGAAATCACACTTCGTAATCTTTGGTTCCGGACTACCTGCTACTCGCCATAGGAAAGTCACCATCTGTGTGCGTGTGCAAATCACATCAGGACTGAAAGTATCTTTTCCACTACCTTCTGTTATGTTATTCTTAACTGCCCACTGAACGGCATCAAAGTACCAGTCACCCTTCTTTACATCTTTAAACTCGATTGATTTTTCAATTTCTGTTACAACATCTTTCGCTAGCTCAGTGTCAAACTTAGCCGAAACCGTTACATTGCTAGATGGCATAATGAAAGTATAAGTGCCATCAGACTGCTTTGTAACTGCAAATTCCTTATCATTACTATCTTTGACTATTACAGAATCCAATACATAACCATTGTTAGGCTTTACAATGACTGACACTTTCTTACCATTTGAAGCACGGCTTGGATTGACTGAAAGAGAACCATTTGTAATCTCTGGTGACACTTTGATATTATATGTAGAACTACCAGAGCTCCCCGAACCGCCTGAACTTGGCTTTCTGGTTACTACAGGTATGGCATTCTCTGTAAATGTCCATACACCGGTAAACTTTACTGTTGTTCCTTCTACTGTTGCAGTCCAACCGCTAAATGTCCACGTACCGTCTTTGTCATTCTTCTTAACTGTAGACGTTGAGTTCTCATCATATTTCTGATTTTTCACCGCCTCTTTGGCTTTTTCTATGTTTTCGTACTTTGTATCATCTTTAGGCAATGTTACATCTGTTGGATAATCGCTTCCCCAATCATAAACTACGGTGTATTTGACAGATTCCTTAACATTGATAATTGCCATAGAGCTTGTGACACTGGCAGTTTTTTTACCTGTTGCATCTGCCTTGGTGTTAGTAGCAATTACATAATAGTAATAGGTTCCCTCTTTGCTCGTATCCGGCACAAATGTCTCGCCGTTCTGACCGTCTATGGCTGTTCCGTTGAAGTTGTCTGCCTTATCAGATTTATACCACTGATAAGATAGTACACCATTATCACTGACAGTAGCCTTGCCGTCCAACGCTGTAGCTTTATCACCAATCTTATATTCGTCACTCACCAATTTAATGTTGGTCGGAGTATCCGCATCTACCACCGGTGCATCCGGAGTAAACGTCCACATACCATTAAACTTAACTGTTGTTCCTATCAATGTTGCAATCCAACCTGAGAACTTCCAAGTTCCACTCTTGCCGTCTTTCTCAGCTGTCGAGGTTGATGAACTTGTATACTTGCCATCCATTGCAGCTTTAGCCTCTTCCTCGCTCTTATATGTCTTACTGTCAACCGGCAACATTTCACCAGTCGGGAAATCAGTACCCCAGTCATATGTAACAGTATAAGTAATAATTGGAGTTGCTGTAAATGTCCATGCACCAGTAAACTTTACTGTTGTTCCTTCTACTGTTGCAGTCCAACCGCTAAATGTCCACGTACCGTCTTTGTCATTCTTCTTAACTGTAGAAGTTGAGTTCTCATCATACTTCTGATTCTTTACCGCTTCTTTTGCATTTTCGATACTGTCGTATTTTGTATTATCTGTAGGCAATGTCGTGTCTGTCGGAAAATCTGTTCCCCAGTCATACTCCACTTTATATTCAACAGGTAGTTTGCCAGATGGATCCTCATAATAGCAAATAATGTTCAGACCATCATCACCAACAATCTTTCCCAAACCTTCTGCCTTAACAAATTTGTATCCATACAGCTCCTCAGGCGGTTCAATATCCATCTTTGTACCAATCGGAACAGGGATTACAGCAGTCTGTGTATTTGGAACTGCGTTGCTATCCTCAAGCTGATAGCTAATTGTAACATTTGCATAATTCTGTGTCTCTGTGTTATCATCAGCCAAAGTTTTACCCATTTTGTCTATTACTGAAAACTTAATAGTGTCCCCATCCTTCAAGTCTGCATTTTCCGGAATCTTATATATAAGAGAGCAATTCATAAGACCTGAATCAAATTCCGTACCACTATAGTTTCTCATCCCCTTGATGTAGAAGTTTTCCTTTTCATCCCAGACAGGAACGGTAAAAGTTTGCTCCTTTAAAATTTCCTCACCATTTTCTGTGACGGCCCTTGTCCCATCCTCATGTTCCACCCACAGTTGTAGTGTAATCTCTTGTTCTTCAATACCCGAGAGATTCTGAGCGATTGTCCTTAGTTCAACCTCCTGACCTTTCATATCTTTGGTAAACTTATTTTTGCTTGTTCCACTCAAAAGACGTTGTGCCCGATCGCTCGCATAGGCCAAATATCCATAATATTTAGCTTCAGTATAAGCTGAATAATCCTCAAAAGGATTTTTGTAATTGCCGGTATACAACTTAACCTCCGGGATTGCTATATAGATGTCATCCGTATCTTTAATCAACTGGCTCATGACTTTAAATCCCTGCAACTGGCACACATCACACAGTTCCTGATTTTGCGTCCTCATCATACACTGCCAGCTAGAATTAACCATGTTACTTGAGTCCGAAGTATTACTATCGCGGCAGGTATATGTTTTTCGAAAGCCTAGCATATCTTTCCATTTTATTGTTATAGGACTTCCCCTTAGCCCTGCTATATTTAACGACTGTTTATCTTGCTGTTCTGGCATTGTATATGCTCCACCATATGCATTATACTCATCGCCAAGATGTAGCAGACCATGGCCCAATTCGTGAGCCAAAGTATATTCAGATTGTATATTATCTACCGTTGCAGTAACATAATGTAGACCAACATCAAGATTATTCATTGATGCTCCTCCATATTGTCCACTGTTTACCAGTACAACGAACTGACTGATGTATTCATTGACATAATAATAAGGAGCATATTCGTCGCCTATTGTTATTTCATTAGGATTTGTTTTTTCTTTGATATGTGCATCGTGAATTTTTTCAATAAATGCAGGTCCAATACAACGTGTGAGAATCTGGTTTTTCAGCACACTCTTATAAAGTGATATCATTGGGCTTCTACTAGTTGTTGACATTGTTATATCAAAGAATGTGTTTTCACTGGCAAACCCACTGGTCTTTGATGCCGTGCAGAGAGCATAAACATTGAATCTATCTGCCATACTACGGTAAGGCTCATGTTTCAAAACACCTGCCCATATTCGCTTAACATCATTTATAAACTTCTGCTGCTGATCTTTAGTGTAGCCCTCACCACAAATGACGATAACCATGTTTTCCAAATCGCTACGTGTCTTTTGAATCACTTGCACTGGTATGGTCGAGTTTGCATACTCGCCATCCGATGAGTACCATGGGCCAAGATTTAGTTGAATACTCTGATCTGTATCAATATCCCAGTCTCCATCTCCACCTTCCTCATCAGGTCCTGAAATACTAATGTCATCTCCGGGTTTATCTGCAGCATCACCGACATAGGGTGAATTCACTTCGCCATTTCCTTCCGAAACGATATAATAATCTGTATCGAGATAGAATGCAGGACGAACACCGATATGTCCAAAGTACGGTGCAACACGATAAATATTTCCATCAGTTTCCACATACCTCATATCATGATTACAATCCGTAATCGGAGTACGTAGCCAATATGACCACCTGATCCCATCCTTATTCTTCGCAAGATAGTAATTTCCCAGTATGTTACTGTTATTATAAATTGTGTTTAGTTGTTTAACATCAGGCAAAAACACCTTGTCTATAATATTTTCATAATACGCCTTTTCAAAGCCATATGCTACTGACGCAATATCTGTATTATACGGAAGATCAGATCCCGGTCCTGCTATATAACCAGCACTATACTCCGGATGAGACACAATAGAACGCTGTGTCACAGTTTTGATAGCGGCTATTTCAGCTTTACTGAAACCATTTAAAAATCCGGCTTTTTTGTCATATTCACTTCCATATCCAACGTAATCACTCTTCGGTGGATTGCCACAAAGCCAATCTACCTTGCCTGCATCAGCATCTGAGTTAAGCCACGAACGCATATTGCTATCCCTCCAGTGGTTGGAACCGTAACTACTTCTAAAACTATTACGGCTATGGGATCTTGTCGCACTGTTCTCGCTGGTTTTGGCATCATATGGCATACTTCCCAACACCTTATCCATAAGCATTAGCGGACCGTTGTCATCTATGTCCACACAACGCCACAAAATTGGTTCATTCTCATATGTACCTAGTTTAATATAATCTCCAATTTTGATATTCGGTTTTGTTCCCTCCGCCTTAGCAATTAAAGGGCATAAGCTCAATACCATAACAACAGAAAGTAGCAAAGACAGAGTTCTGTTAATTTGTTTATTTTTCATTTTTACGCCTTCTTTCGTATAATATATTTGTAATAAAATCATATAAAATCTTTGTTGTATAATAAATCATTTATATTTCAGCCGCTTTGCAAAGTGGTGAAATATCCTCTAAGTTATTCCATAAAAGTGCTTGAATTTTATTTGATCCGATATTCAGTGTTGACACTGTATTCCATTTATTATTTGAATATTTTTTCAGTTCGCATTTCCCTTTGAAATCGACAAAGAGTACATATACTTCATTGTTAAATATCACTATTGCTCCATTTCCGGCAGACGTTGAACACTTACCAAGATTCGTCCACTTATCTCCACTATACTTTACTACAGTTGATGACGAAAAGTCCTGCGCAAGTACATACATGTTATTTTTATCCGCTGTTGTTTTTACTTCCGATGCCATAATGTTTGACAATAGATTACTTCCGTCTGAATTTGAAACTGATTGCCACATATCCATATTGTCATAATCCGGAAATTCAATACTAAATTTAATTGAATCCGCCGTCTGCTCTGTTACTTTAATATGTATACCGGAATTTCGACCGTCTGAATAACAGATAGCATTATCTGTTATTGTTTTATACAAATCAAGACTTCCTATTTCTTGCCTTGTTGCAAGATATTGCGACAATCCTACCTGTGCATTTCTAATTTAACCTGCTGATGCTGTAATACTTGTATCATTTGTACGATACACATAGATATAATCATTACCTCTCAGATTACCCTCATCCTTATATGTCGGATTTACTCTATATACAATAATACCATCTGCAGGTGCTGTCTGGTCAAATGTATCAAACTTATATCTTTCTCCCTTTTTACGATATTCTATAGCAAAATATTCAGTCGGAGAAAACGGAGTTTTTACCTTTATCGCCTGTCTCTTATTTTCATCCTTATATGCAGCCGATGCCTCATACAACGTATATTCACCATTCTGTGGTTGAATTTCATCAACTTTCGTCCATCCAATCACTTCACGAGTTACTGCCAGAGGCCAAGGTCTTCCTCCCGGAATACACATCGGATCCCATATTCCAACCGGTGTGTCACTCGCCTCAGATACATAACTTTGACGCTAATAATCCGGTACTCCGAATGTATGTATTCATGTGCTGCTGTATGAATATTAAATCCATAATAACCTGATGTATCGCTAAATGTTGTTTTTATCAAATTATATGGTCCTATTCCTTTTCCTGCGAGTTTCGTATCATTTCCTGCATTTGTCGCATGTGATACAAAATGTCCATAAGACTGTACCGATGCTATAATCATAAGATTATCTACAACACCGTCATTATCTTTATCTATCATCTTTCCGTCAAGATTCGGATACTTTGTGTTCAACTGATTTGCAATTTCTTTAATAAGCTGTATTTCCTGTACAGAACCTTTGTATTCATCAACCGTTTTATCCATAGTTAAATAATACACTGTACCATCATTACTATTTGTCTGAGGAAATACAGACTCTACCATATGTTGTCCACCGGACATATCTCTCAAATATTCTTTAAATGAACCCCCAGCAAATGTGTCATTTACACCGTTAAACTTACGTATTAAACTTTCCCAATATGTTCTCGGTGCATTTGTTATGGTGCTATTATACGGTTTATTAAACCCAGTGCCGTTATCACCTTGTGTATCACCATTAAACCTTACTAATACTACTACATTTGCAAATTCACCAATAGCACTTGCAGCATGCATTGGTCCTGTAATAAATGAACTACCTATAATTCCTACGGTGGTTGCAGTACATATTTTTCGATACCATGAATATATACTGGCACGGCTGTAACCAATATCTCTTGATACATATTCTACACCTTCGCCAATAGAAAAGCAACACTTAATTGCATCTAATTTTAAACTTGTATCAGGAATACGAGGATGATTAGGTGCATTAATGATTTTTTCCTTAATTATATATGGTTTATCAAGCGAACCATGATAATTTGTTTTTTTCTGCAAGTTTTCTTTCATACCATCGGTACAGGGTACTACTTGATGGATATTCCAATAAATTTATGACCGCTTGGACAGAACCTAAGCGTTCATATTCTTTTTATGCAATTTCTATCTGTTCTTATGTATACATTTATTTTACTACTTTAGGAGTCCAAGAATATGTCCTCACCTCCTACTCACATTTATCAATAATAATATTTCAAGCAAAAATTTATAATTTTCAATGTCTATAAATTGCATTTTCACACACGCTATATATACCCCAAATCTGTTTGAATGAGTCAAAATTGCTTCACCGAATCTTTGGAAATGTACTACTTCACGCTGGCGCAAGAATTTAATTACTTCATTAACGTCAGGGTCATCTGACAATTTAAGTATGTTATCATATACGGCACGTGCTTTTTGTTCCGCAGCCAAGTCTTCATAGAGATTTGTAAGCGGATCACCGGTTACGGCGATGCTTGCGGCGTTAAAAGGTGAGCCTTGTGAGCTTTGTGGGAACACTGACGCACCGTTATCCGAATAATACTCCCACGAGCCCATTTCGCTCCACTCTTTAGGCGGAGCATTTTTTGAAAGCTGTGCAACAAGTGAGCCGACAATTTCCAAATGAGCAAGCTCCTCCGTACCTATATCCGTAAGCAACCCCTTTGAAACTTCATCGGGCATAGTATATCTTTGCGACAAATATCTAAGTGACGCGCCGAGTTCACCGTTTGGACCGCCGTATTGAGTTATAACCACATTTGCAAGACGTGGATTTGGTTTTGAAACCTTTACCGGAAATTCAAGAAATTTATTATAACTAAACATTACTTATTAGCCTCCTTTTCCCACGGCCACGGATTATCAAGCCAGTTAAACTCATCCTGCATAGCGGTTGAAAACTGGTTTAGCGGGCCGAATTTTTCTTCATATTCACATTTCAATTCCTTGGTTTTCTTAACAAGTGCCTGAAACATTCTGAATGCCTTTTTATCGTCCGAATGGGTATCAAGATACAAAAGCATATCATAAGCGGCAAAATTACTGCACTGAATTTTTTTCAGCATTTCAACTCTTGAACATTCCATCACATACCGCCTCCCCACTGTTTACAAACCTTACCGTATTCACACATATTCAAATCAAGTTCAGGGAATATCGTACCTTGCATAAGCCCTGTACAATCATCATAAACTTCTTCCATTTCCTGCACAGGAACATAACCGTAGCCGACACAACCGCACTTCGGATAAGGGCAGCTCGGTTTATTTGATTCTGACATTTATAACAACTCCTTTTTTCAAATTCGGATTTACATATCCGTAATATATAGTATGATTTTATACCAATAAAGGTGAAATTTATTTACATATTCTTTGATTTAAGTTATAATAATGAAAAAGGAGTGAATGAATATGAAACGATTACTTATAGTAGTAGATTACCAAAATGATTTTGTATGCGGAAGTCTTGGTTTTGACAAAGCAAAAGAGCTTGAAAAAGGCATTTTAGAAAAAATCGCCGAATACCAAAATGACGAAATAATATATACTTTAGACACTCATTTTGACGACTATCTCACCACAGCAGAGGGTAAAAGTCTGCCTGTTCCCCATTGCATTAAAGGAACCGTCGGTCACAAGCTTTACGGCGGATTAGCCGACGCTTTAAAAGGCAATCTATGTTTTGAAAAAAATACATTCCCATCGCTTGAAATGGCAAAGTATCTTGAAGGCAAAGACTTCGATACAATAGAGCTTTGCGGACTTGTGAGCAACATATGCGTACTTTCAAATGCCGTTATGGCAAAATCGGCTTGTCCGAATTCCGAAATAATTGTCGACTCATCTCTTACCGCCGCGGCAGACGAAGAAATACATCAAAAATCGCTTGACGTTATGAAAGGTTTATTCATAAAAGTACTTTAAAAATCAGAAAAAAACATTAAATATCAGAGTATTTTTTTTAACATATTGCATTTAAAATTCGGTCATAGTATAATCAAAATGGATATTTTTTGTATGTGAAAGAGAGGAAATGAAATGGCAAAAGCAATAATAAATACAGCAAGAAATCAAGGAAAGATAAGCAAATATATTTACGGTCAATTTGCCGAACATCTTGGCAGATGTATATATGAAGGATTATATGTTGATGAAAATTCGGACATACCTAACAAAAACGGTATGCGTTGTGATGTTGTAAACGCTTTAAAGGAGCTTGAAATACCGGTATTGCGTTGGCCGGGCGGTTGTTTTGCGGACGACTATCACTGGCGTGACGGTATAGGCGAAAAATCACAGCGTCCTTATATGGTTAATACAAATTGGGGCGGTGTTATCGAAAACAACCACTTCGGTACACACGAATTTTTTGAGCTTTGCGAACAGCTCGGAACAGAGCCGTACATATGCGGAAATGTCGGCAGCGGTACTGTACAGGAAATGCGTGACTGGGTTGAATATATGACATTTGACGGTGATTCACCGCTTGCAAACGAACGCCGTAAAAACGGTCGCGAAAAGCCTTGGAAGTTAAAATTCTTCGGTGTCGGCAATGAAAACTGGGGTTGCGGCGGTAATATGCGTCCCGAATATTACGCCGACCTATACAAGAGATATGCAACATTTATAAGAAACTACGGCGATGAGCCAATCTACAAAATTGCAGGCGGTCCAAACGTTGACGATACTCGTTGGATGGAAACATTAATGCAGAATATCCGTCATATGACAGAGGGTATTTCTCTGCACAACTATACTTTTGAAAGTGCTTGGGAAAACAAAGGCAGTGCAACCGAATTTGACAATGACGGTTGGTATAAACTTATGGCTAACGCTATGAAGATGGACAAAGTTATAAACGTTCACACTGCAATTATGGACAGATACGATCCGGAAAAGAAAATCGACCTTATCGTAGACGAATGGGGCAACTGGTTTGATGTTGAAATCGGAACTAATCCGGGATTTTTATATCAGCAGAATACTATGCGTGACGTTATAAGCGGTATGCTTATACTTCACATTTTCCACAAGCACAACGACCGTGTTAAGATGGCTAACATTGCACAGATGGTGAACGTACTTCAGGCAATGATTCTTACGGACGGTGAAAAAATGGTGCTTACACCTACATATCACTTGTTCAGAATGATGAAAGGTCATATGGACGGCGAAAGAGTTGACGTTGACTATGACTGCGAAGAACAGGGAATCAACGGCTTGAAGTTCCCTAAAATCAGCATTTCCGCTTCAAAGAAAAACGGTGAAATGACTGTTTCAATCTGCAACACAAGTCTTGACGGTGACGAAGATATGGAGCTTGATTTGCGTGACGGTGAATTTTCTGTTGCAGACGGAGAAATTCTTGTATCGGAGCATATGAACGACTGCAACACATTTGACGCACCGAACACTGTTGAGCCGAAAAAGTTTGATGTATCACTTGAAAACGGTAAACTTTCATTCAAGCTGCCTAAAATGAGTGCTTGTGTAATAACATTAAAGTAATGGCAAAATGTAAACGGTGCGGATTAAAAACCGTTCTTTCCGAAGACGATATTCAAAAAATGGTTGAGCAAGTCACTTCAATGAAAAGTGTACGGCTTGTAAGCAGTGATGTATATGAAAACAGATTTGATATTTGTCAAAACTGCGATGATTTTATGTACGGCTCAACGTGCGGTGTATGCGGCTGTGTTATGCAGGTAAGAGCGAGATTATCGGACGGCAAATGTCCGAAGAAAAAGTGGTAATATGAGTAAGTATATTTGTGTATTTTGTGACGAACGAAAAGAGAGCGACACCGCTCACCTTATAAACGGTAAAATCGGCATATGCCGTCACTGTTTTGAAAATCTTGACAAGACGGCATACGCCTCACCTTATCAAGGTACGGAACATATCGCTTTCACAATGTCACCCTTTGAATACACAAAAAGTATGCGTAAAGTTATACTTGATTTAAAATTCTCAAATTGCAAAGCCTATGCAAAATTACTTGCCGATATGATGAAAAATTATCTTGATTCATATGATATATGGGATACATTTGATTATATCGTTCCGGTGCCTCTGCACAAGAAACGTTTAAGGGAACGCGGTTACAATCAATCCGAACTTATAGCAAAAGAAGTTGCGGAGTATTTAAAAATACCTATGCGTACAGATTTGCTTATCCGCACAAAAGCAACTAAAAAACAAAGTTCACTTGTACGAACGGAACGTGTTACAAATGTTCAGAGTGCATTCAAATGCACAGAAAAATGTGACGGTAAGAAAATATTGCTTTTTGACGATATTTACACCACTGGAAACACCGCTCAGTCTTGTGCAAGAGAATTGGCGAATAACGGTGCTGAACAAATATGTGCTTTGACGCTTGCAATTCACGTTCAAATAAAATTACCTATAATTGCGTATTAAAAACAAAATATCCGTTAAAAATAGATATATATTACATCAAGAAAGAAAGGATTTCTTATGAAACATATATCTAAACGAATATCGGTAATTTTATTGTCAACAGTGATATGTTGTGTGTTTTGCGAAAGTACCGTTTTCGCATTGTCAAAGATAGGCTCGCAAGGTCAGGAAGTCACAAATATTCAAACAAGGCTTAAGTCTTGGGGATATTACAGCGGAAGTGTTGACGGAATATACGGTTGGCGTACCGCCAATGCGGTGAAAGAATTTCAGCGTAAGAACGGTCTTACCGCCGACGGTATCTCAGGTCCTGCAACACTTTCAAAAATAGGTTTGCCGACAGGCTCATCATCAAGTTCATATTCTAATGATACAACACTTCTTGCAATGGTTATAAACGGTGAAGCAAGAGGTGAAAGCTATGAGGGGCAAGTGGCAGTAGGTGCTGTTGTTTTAAACCGCGTACGTCATTCCTCGTTTCCGAACACAATCGCAGGAGTTGTATATCAACCCGGTGCATTTACCGCCGTTGATGACGGACAGATTAACAAAGCGATACAATCATCTTGCTATAATGCCGCGCGTGACGCTTTGAACGGCTGGGATCCGACAGGCGGTGCAATATATTACTACAACCCATCCACAGCAACAAGTTCATGGATCCGTACAAGACCTATTATTAAAACTATCGGAAAACACGTTTTCTGTAAATAAGGAGAATAAATTATGTCTGCAAAAGCTATTGTATTGACTGTTCTTATTGTAATATTTCTGCTTTTGGTCGTTATAGACGGCCGCAGAAAATTAAAGAAGAATAACAATAATGATAATGATTAAAAAAGACTGTCGGCGATTTTTTGCCGACAGTCTTTTATTGTTTGGTTTCTATTCTGAAAACTTCCACTTTATCGTCATACCACGCACTTACGCCGTCAATATATGACGCTATCGCGCTGACTTCCATAACGAATTGTCCGCTGTCCGAAATATACGGCTCACCGTCCATAAGATTTTCATTTCCGTTTACACGTAAATGAGTACGTCCGCACTCTGCCGTAACGACATATTCACCGCTTTTCAGTGTAAGTATTTTTTCGTCCGAATTATATTCAAAGTCGAAATGTTCGCTCCACTCGGTTTTAAGACGTTCAAGAATACAAATCACCGCACCCCATATACGACCGTTTTTATTAAGGCTTCTTACTCCCCTTGTATCAGGCTCTTGACCGTTCACAAGTATTTTGCAGTAAGGCTCGGATTCGGGAATGTACTTAATCTTATCGATTTCTTCTATCGCCTCAAATTCCGCTCTGTCTGCGTCATTTTTGCAATCTTCGTATATTCCGTCAAACGTACATTCCGTAAGAGTATAATTTTTAGTTTCAACACTTTCAAATTTAATTTCCGCCGTTATGCCGTTCATATTCGCCTTTAGCTTTAGCTTTCCGACATTTTCTGTCGAACGAATAAACACTCTGTTCGTACCGCACTCGGCATAGACGTAATTTTTATGTATAACACTCTCGTACTTATCTCCGAAATCAAATTTACCGCTGTTATATCCGCCCAAGAATACACCGTCACCGCTGAATTCAAAGTCAATTTTATCATAACACAACGGACAAATATCGCCGTTTTCATCGGTTACTTCAATATCAACGTATGCAACGTCATTGCCGTCAGCTTTAAGTCCGTTTGTATCGGTGTGAAGTGTTAAGTGAATTTGTGACGGTTCACCGACTGTTTTAATCGTGTCATTTGCAACAAGATTGCCGCCGCAGTCATATCCGTATGCGGTTATCTCACCGCTTTCGGTTATGTCGATATTCGGAAACGGGAACACAAATGTGTAAATCGTTTTATCGCACACCCCGACTTCTCTGCCGTTGACTTTTAAAACAATTTTCGCAATATCATAACTGCCGATTACATACACCGTCTTATTATGTGCGTCACGAAAATTCGTTTCGCCTGTTTCTTCCCAATATGTGCCGTTGAACTTTTTCACATTGTATTTATAATTGTCACCGTCAGCTTTAGGATAATTCCGGTGACCGAAAATTTTAACCGCACTTTTCGGTGACTGCATAACGCGGAACACGTCGAAGCTCTGCTTTTTATTACGCACTGCGTCAACTCTGCCACTCATTCTTGCGTTTTCACTGTACGCCTGTCTGCCGTGTTGTGCCGAATCTGTCCAGCACAAAGCCGCACAACCGCTGTAATAATCCTTTTTTGACGCACCGCCTATTCTGTCATTGAAAAATTCGCCATAGCCTTTAGCCGAAGCAAGTGCCAAGTCCTCCGACGTCATATCGTAAAAATCAATACCTACCTGCTTACGGCCGCCCTTTCCGCCCCACTTTGTCTTATAATCAAAATCAGGCGGTGAAAAATCGTCCCATATTCTTCTCGGTGCTTCTTCACGCAAATATTCAGTTTCCATAATCGGTCCATGCTCGGCGGTAAATCTTGCGGCATGGCGGTTAAGCATAGTTCCGACAAATTCGGATTCTTCTATAACGTCCTCTGTATTCAATGTACGGCAACCCATAAATCTTCCGCCGCTTGGGTCAAGTTTTTCTTTAATCGCACGCATTTCAGCCATATGCTCTTTATTTATCGAATTGTTGCCCGCCTCCCAAAACAGGATTGACGGACTGTTTCTAAACGCAATTATCACATCACGCATAAGTTCAACTCTTTGTTTCCACTGTCTGCCGAAATTCTCACGTTCTTTGTCACCTGCAGGTTGTGTACACACAATACCGTGACGGTCAAACGAACGAACATCTGCTTTTGAGCCTGCAACGTGCATAAAGCGAATGTGGTTTGCATTACTTTCTTTTATAAGCATTGCGTCAACGTCTTTCAGCCATTCGGGTGCAATGCCGATTGTCGCCCATTCATTCGTTGCCCTTTGTGCGTAACCCCTAAGCCAAACAGGAACATCATTCAAAAGCACGCCCCTATCCTTGTCGTAACCGACCTTTCTGAAACCCGTTTCGATAACTTCACTGTCGCACAATTCGCCGTCCGCAAAAAGTCTTACTTCCGCTCTGTACAAAAACGGATTGGATATGCTCCAAAAATTCAGCTTTGTTGTATCCGAAACGGCACTTACTTCCGTTACGTTAAGCGACTTTGTAACCGTTTCGCCGAGTTTGCTTTCATCATTAACCGCTGTATAGTGCTTTCTCCCGTCAGGCAAAATCTCCGCAATATATGCGTCTGTCGGCGTTATTGACAACGGCGGTATTTTAGCACTTGTTGAATTTACAACACATTCGTCCGATTTAAAACGCATTACTTCTTCGCCGTCAATATTTTTTACGATTATCTCAATATATGCCTTAACATCTTTTCCGCTTTCGTTTCTGATTTCCGACTCAACATTTATTTTCGACGTACCGTTTTGTATATCAAAATCACTGCCGTAAATATATGTACCCTTTGTCATAAGATTGCTGTAAAGCGGCAAAGTCAAATGCACCTTTGGTTTAAAATGAATTTTTACAGGTCTTGTTATACCGCCGACAGACGGATTGAAGTCATTGCAATTCCAGAAATATCCCACACCCTCACACGCTTTATCGACCTCTTTGTCCTGCGGAAACAAGTACGAACCAGGTATAACGTCAGGCTTGTTCGGTGTTTCTGCAATACAAAAATCCGTTTCACGCGTGGCGGTGTTGTCAGTCGCAACAGCGATTAAATTCGGTTTATCGTAATCGATAAACGGCGTCAAATCAAACCCAAACGGTGCAACACCGTTTTCGACATATCCGACCATTTTACCGTTTACGTACAAATAGCACGTCTGACGTATTCCCTCAAATTCGATAAGTACCTTTTGACCGCAATATTCTTTCGGAACGGTCAAATAATTTCTGTAAAATGCCGCAGTACGTTTTTGACCGCTGCCGGCGTCCTTTATTCTGTCACGAAACAAATCGGTATCGTTAAACGTATGCGGAAGCGTTACTCTCTCCCAATTTTCTTCTATATAATCAAGTTCATAAAAACAGCGTCCGTTTTTATCCTTATGCTTTTCAAGTGCTTTTTGCATAGGAAACTCATCCGCAAGCAGGAAATGCCAGCCGTGATGAAAACAGAAAACTTTACCCTCTTTCATAAACAAAATTCCTCCATTATAATGTTATTTCTATTTTACCACATCACACA
Source organism: Hominilimicola sp. (assembly GCF_046972485.1). NCBI lineage: Bacteria > Bacillati > Bacillota > Clostridia > Eubacteriales > Oscillospiraceae > Hominilimicola > Hominilimicola sp. The sequence goes on along the minus strand of NZ_JBKVWU010000003.1, from coordinate 40,115 downwards.
CATTTTTGTTATTCAATAATTGTCTTTTAAATTGCAAAGATTGCTTTTTATGTTGAATGTGGTAAATCTATATGATATAATTTAAGAAAACTTGATTTAAAGAGGCGAAAACATATGGATTATGTAACTTTAGGAAGGACAAAAATTAAAGTCTGTAAGAACGGATTCGGTGCATTGCCGATACAACGTATAAGCTTTGATTCCGCAAAAGAAATACTTCTTCATGCGTATAACAGCGGAATTAATTTTTTTGACACCGCACGTTTTTACACAGACAGTGAAGAAAAAATCGGTTATGCGCTGTCTGACGTTCGTGACAAAATATACATTGCCACAAAAACCGCCGCACAAAATGCCGATGATTTTTGGAAAGACCTAAATACAAGTCTTAACAATATGAAAACGGATTACATAGATATTTACCAATTCCACAATCCGTCATTCTGTCCGAAAACGAATGACGGTACAGGACTTTATGAGGCAATGCTTGAGGCAAAAGCACAAGGCAAAATTCGTTTTATCGGTCTTACAAATCACCGTCTTGCAGTCGCACAAGAGGCTATCGACTCCGGACTTTACGACACAATTCAGTTCCCGTTCTGCTATCTTGCAACGGACAAAGATATTGCGATAGTTGAAAACTGTAAAAAGAATAATCTCGGTTTTATAGCAATGAAAGGACTTTCGGGCGGTCTTATAACAAATTCCGCCGCCGCTTATGCGTTTATGGCACAATATGATAACGTACTTCCTATTTGGGGTGTTCAGCGTATGAGTGAGCTTAACGAATTTTTGAGTTACAACACAAACCCACCGTCTGTGACAGGTGAAATTAAGGAACTTATTGATAATGACAGAAAAATGCTTGCAGGCGAATTTTGTCGCGGTTGCGGATATTGTATGCCTTGTCCTGTCGGTATAGAAATAAATAACTGTGCAAGAATGTCACTTCTTCTAAGACGTTCACCGTCCGAACTTCAGCTTACTCCGGCTGTTCAGGCTAAAATGAAAAAGATAGAAAATTGTCTGCACTGTAATCAATGTAAATCAAAATGTCCTTACGGACTTGATACCCCAAAACTTTTGGAGGAAAATTATAAAGATTACGTTGAAATTTTAAACGGAAAAGAATTTTAAAAAAAGCGGTTTGCTTGCACATAACCGAAAAATATGATATATTATAAACAGCCTAACGGCTCGGATATTGAGTTTGAGCGGTAGGCGGTTGTTTCGGAAAGGATTCAGCTATGAGTGAAACAACGGTACAATTATTGTTGATTTTGCTTATTGTATGGGTAATAAAGAAATAACCGCCCTACTGGCATAGGGCGGTTGAATGTAGATTTCTTCTACTAAAACCAAACTACATGAGTAGAAACAATCGTTTTACTGCTCCTACTCTCTATTTGAATTATAACACTTAACAAATGTCATGTCAAGCACTGTTACAGTGAAAAATCCTCAGGATTAAAATTCGTTTTCAATTTACGCATACGTCTTACATGACGTTTTAAAATATCGTATTTGAATTTATCACAAGCGGTATCGGTAACGGACACCGCTTGTTTTTTTATATCACAATACATTTCATCTTCGCTTTTTTTATGTGCCATCTGACAGACGGCACACACTTTATTTATATTTTGCGAATATATCATTGCACATACAACACCCTTTTATAAATTACATACTTTCAACAGTTTCAATTCCAAGCAAGCCCAATGCTGTCTTTATAACCTTTGTTGTTGCGTCAACTATTGCAAGACGTGCTTTCTTTGTTTCTTCGTCAACATCGTCTTTCATAATAGGATTGGTGTTATAGAATTTGTTGAATGACTTTGTAAGATTTGTAACGTATCTGTTTATATAGAACGGCTCGTTCTTGTCTGCCGCATCTTTTACCGCGTCACCGAATCCGTTAATTTGCTTTACAAGCGAATATGCCTCATCAGATGCCGCTTTTGAAAAGTCTGCGTTTGAGTAATCAATACCCTCTGCTTTTCTCAAAATACTTCTGCCGCGCGCATAACCGTACTGACAATACGGAGCAGACTCGCCCTCAAAGTCAAGCATAGTATCCCAACTGAATATAATATCCTTTTCACGCGAATTTTTAAGGAATGTATAAAGTATTGCGCCGATACCGATTTTCTTTGACGCGTCCTCGATATCCTCAACATTTGAGCCGTTTTTCTCGATAATTTCCTTAGTCTTTTCGATTGATTCGTTTAAAACGTCCTCAAGGAATACAACGTCACCGTGACGTGTTGACATATTCTTACCCGGAAGTTTTACAAGACCGAAACCAACGTGAACACAATCATCTGCCCAATCCCAGCCGGCTTTTTTCATTACGGCAAATATCTGCTTAAAGTGAAGTGACTGCGGAATACCGACAACGTATATATTTTTATAGAAATCATACGTTCTGTGACGATATAGAGCCGCCGCAATATCACGTGTTGCGTAAATTGTCGCACCGTCCGATTTAAGCACGATACAAGGCGGTATATTAAGCTCCGACAAGTCAACAACCTGTGCGCCGTCACTTTCGGTAAGCAATCCTTTGTCACGAAGTATATCGACAACTTCGTCCATTTTATCCGAATAGAATGCTTCGCCGTTATATGAATCAAACTTAACGCCAAGCATATCATATACTCGCTTGAACTCAACAAGACTTATATCTCTGAAATATGTCCACAGAGCCGTTGTTTCCTCGTCACCGTCCTCAAGTTTTTTGAAATATCCTCTTGCTTCATCGTCAAGTTCAGGGTGCTTTTCAGCTTCTTCGTGGAATTTTACATATATCTTTAAAAGCTCGTTTATAGGGTCTTTTTCGATAACCTCTTTAACACCCCATCTCTTGTAAGCACATATAAGCTTACCGAACTGCGTACCCCAGTCGCCAAGGTGATTAAGCGACTGAACGTCATATCCAAGGTGCTTGTAAATCTTTGAAAGTGAATTTCCGACAGCTGTTGAGAAAAGGTGACCGATATGGAACGGCTTTGCTATATTCGGTGACGAATATTCGACAAGCACAGTCTTGCCCTTACCCATATCCGACTTGCCCCAATCCTCGCCTGCGTCAAGTGCAGAAGAAACTGTTTCGGAAATAAACTTTTCACGGTTTAAAAAGAAGTTTAAATAACCGCCGGCAGCCTGTGCTTTTTCAATCATATCGTCACCCGACATTTTTTCGGCAAGCTCCTGCGCAATAATAGGAGGTGCTTTTCTCATAACCTTTGCAAGCGGAAAGCACGGAAATGCGATGTCGCCCATTTTTTCATCAGGCGGAACTTCGACGGATTTTTCCACAACTTCTCTTTCAAGTCCTGTTATATCAACAATTTTTTCAATTATATGTTCTTTAAAATCCATTATCTTTACTCCTCATTTATTAAATCACTTGTTATTATAACATTTAAACAGTGTTTATGCAAGGTCGGTTTTGTACATTATTCTGTTTTTTCGGCAAAAATATTGTAATAATTGCAAAACGGGTATATAATAAAGAGGTTAGAGTAATAAAATGAGGAGATTAGGAGATTAATTATGATAAAACGTGAAAATATAAGAAATATCGCAATTATCGCCCACGTTGACCACGGTAAGACAACGCTTGTTGACGCAATGCTTGCACAGAGCGGTACATTCAGAGAAAACGAACAAGTGGACGAAAGAGTTATGGACTCAAACGACCTTGAAAGAGAAAGAGGTATCACAATCCTTGCAAAGAATACTTCTCTTTACTACAAGGGTGTTAAAATAAATATTATCGATACACCGGGACACGCCGATTTCGGCGGTGAAGTTGAACGCGGTCTGGAAATGGTTGACGGCGTACTTTTGCTTGTTGACGCATTTGAAGGCTGTATGCCGCAGACACGTTTCGTATTGTCAAAGGCATTGGCACTTGACCTAAAGCCCGTTATCGTTGTAAACAAGGTTGACAGACCGAACGCAAGACCTTACGAAGTTGTTGATGAAGTGCTTGACCTGTTTATCGATTTGGGTGCAACAGAAGAACAGCTTGACACTCCTGTTATATATGCGTCGGGACGTGACGGCTGGGCAACCGCAGAATACAATCCGGAACAACCGAACAATGACCTTACAGAATTGTTTGAACTTATCGTAAATTCAATTCCTTGCCCTAAATGCGAGGACGACGCACCGTTCCAAATGCTTGTTTCAAACATTGACTATGATGATTATACAGGCCGTATCGCAGTAGGTAAAATCGAAAGAGGCAGTATAAAGGTTAATATGCCGCTTTCGATCTGCCGTCATGACGGTAAAGTAACAAGAGGAAAAGCTACAAAGCTATTTACTTTTGAAGGACTTAAAAAGGTTCCTACAGACGAAGTCGGTGCCGGTGACGTTGTCGCAATTTCGGGTATCGCTGATATTAATATCGGTGAAACGGTTTGTGACGTTGACAATCCCGAAGCACTTCCGTTCGTAAAAATCGATGACCCTGTACTTTCAATGACTTTCAGCGTTAATGACAGTCCGTTTGCAGGTCAAGACGGTAAATTCGTTACTTCCCGCCATCTTCGTGACAGATTGTTCAGAGAACTTGATTCAAACGTAAGTCTTAGAGTTGACGAAACAGATTCGACAGAAAGCTTTATCGTTTCTGGACGTGGTGAACTTCACCTTTCAGTACTTATCGAAAATATGCGCCGTGAGGGTTATGAATTCCAAGTTTCAAATCCTGTTGTTATTTATAAAGAAATTGACGGCGTTAAATGTGAGCCTATCGAAAGACTTACAGTTGACGTTCCGGATGAATACACAGGTACTGTAATGGACGGTGTTATAAACCGTAAAGGTGAAATGACAAATATGGCACCGACTGCACAGGGATACACAAGGCTTGAATTTTTAATTCCGTCAAGAGGTCTTATCGGTTACAGAAGTGAACTTCTTACCGCAACAAAGGGTACGGGTATCATAAACAGTATTCTTGAAAAATACGAGCCGTACAAAGGTGACTTTAACGGCAGAACCCGCGGTACTCTTATCGCTTGGGAGGACGGTACAACTATTACTTACGGTCTTTACAACGCACAGGAAAGAGGTACTTTGTTCGTAGGTGCGGGCGTTAAGGTTTACGAAGGTATGATTGTCGGTGAAAACGCAAGACTTGAGGACGTTGTTGTTAACGTATGTAAGAAAAAGCACGCAACAAATACCCGTTCATCAGGTTCTGATGATGCATTAAGACTTGTTCCTCCAAGAGAAATGAGCCTTGAACAGTGCCTTGACTTTATCGCCGATGATGAATTGTTGGAAGTAACTCCAAACCACCTTAGAATGAGAAAGAAAATTCTAAGCACAAGCCTTCGAGCAAAAGCAGGCAACAAGAAGAAATAAAAAACATAACATAAAAATAGGATTGCATTAATCGCAATCCTATTTTTTTATAGCAAATGCCTTTCTTGCAGAGCATTCATTTTTTCAAGCGAAATATTTAAAAGTCCCTGTCTGTATTTTTCACGAATCGGATCACCGAAACCTGAAAGCAGTTTCATAACAGATATGTCAAGTGCAATAGCCAAATCGGTAAGCATATCGACATTCGGTTGTGATTCGTCATTTTCATACTTGGTAAGTGTCGAAACACTTATCCCTACTCTTTTCGCAAGTTCTTTTTTGGAAAGTCCCGCTCTTTTACGGTAAATCATAAGTCGTTCACCAAATGAAAAGATTTCCATTGAAAATCCTCCTATTTTATCTTTTGTAATAATGTATCGGCGATATTTGCAAATTCTTCAAGTGAAAGTGTTTCACCGCGTCTTGACGGTGCAATTCCTATACTTTCAAGAAGTGTTGATATTTCATCTTTCGGAATAGCAAAATTTGCCGAAAGGCAATTTAAAAGAGTTTTTCTTCGCTGTGAAAATGCCGCTTTCACCACTCTGAAAAATACTCCCTCGTCCTTTACTTCCACCGACGGTTTATCAAGTACCTTTAATTCTAACACCGCACTGTCCACCTTTGGCGGCGGAACGAACAGTGACGCAGGAACATTTGCCACGATTGACTGCTCCGTATAATACTGACAAAGCACCGTTATCGCACCGTAATTCTTTGTTGACGGCTTTGCCGACATACGCTCGGCAACCTCTTTCTGCACCATAACCACTATATTTTTAATCGGTAATTTTTCCTCAAGCAATTTAGTGATAATCGGTGTAGTGATGTAATACGGCAAATTTGCCGCTATACTGACTTTTTCGCCGTTAAATTCATCGTCAATAACTTTTTTCAAATCAAGTTTTAAAATATCTTCGTTTATGATTTTTACATTGTCATATTCCGCAAGTGTGTAGTCAAGCACATCAATCAAACGTTCGTCTATTTCTATCGTAACGACCTTATCGCTGTTTTGCGCAAGCTCGCTCGTAAGCACGCCGAATCCCGGTCCGACCTCTATAACACCGCTTTCAATCTCTGCGGCGTCAACTATTTCTTCAAGTATGTTTCGTGCAGTCAGGAAATTCTGTCCAAGACCTTTTTTAAACGTAAAACCGAATTGTTCCTGAATATTTCTTATCGTGCGTGGTGAAGTTAAATCCATATTATAATATCCCTTCATAAATATTATCGAGTCTGGCGACAAGATGTCGCCAGCTCCAAAAATCACATCATAGATGTAATTTTTGAGTATTTTCAGAGAAAAAATCATAAAGTTCCTCCAAAGTCGAAACTTTAGATTTTAAGCCATTTCTGCCGCGCATGTCGTCAGAAATGATTATAACTTGAGGTTGCACCTCAAACTCCCAAAAATAAGGTAGACAAAACCGTAGCGGTTTTGTCTACAGTCTAATATCATTATATCCCACTTTGCAAATTTAGTCAATATAAATGCTCGACAAGTGTTTTTACGCCTATTAATATAAGAATAATTCCGCCGATACATTCTGCCTTTGAGCCGAGAAAACCTCCGAACTTCTTACCGATAAAAACACCGCCGAACGAAAACAAAAATGCTGTAATTCCGATAACCGCGGACGAAAACAAAATCGGCGTATCAACCGCCGCAAGCGTAACGCCTGCCGCAAGTGCATCAATACTTGTTGCGATTGCCGCAAGCAAAAGCGATGAATTTTTTAAAGGATTTTTCGGTATTTCCTGTTCGGTGCGTGACTCCCATATCATATGCAGTCCCAAAAATCCCAAAAGCACAAACGCAATCCAATGGTCAAACCGTTCCACAATATCAGTTGCAAACCCCGACACCAAATTTCCGATACAAGGCATCAGAAACTGAAACACACCGAAAAACAATCCCACTTTAATCGCTTCATAAAATCGTATTTTTTTCACAATCATTCCGTCCGTAACCGCCGCCGAAAATGCATCCATCGCAAGTGCAACAGCAAGGAACAATAAAGACAGTATATCCATAAACCAATCCTCCTACGTCCAATATATGCTCCGTCTATTCCTTTAATGTATAAAAAATCACTATATAATCCGCAATTTCACCCTATAAATTCTATATATTAATTTTCAAAATAATATTGACAAAGCCTTGATTTTATTGTAGAATAGCCATATAGTATAGAAAGGGGTACGGAATTATGGATAAATTTTCAAAGACAAATTTGAATAACCTCCTACTCCTAAGCTGAATCGACAATGTGGTCTTCAGTTTTGTTTTTCTGTACTGAACTGTATTGAAATTATGCTGGGTCACATTGTGGCTCAGCTTTTTTAGTTAGAAATTTCATATATTATTTTAGGCGTATTCGCCGGAAAGGCAGTGTTCATTATGAATTATAAAAAATATCAAAAAATGTACCATCCGATTCCGCTTGAGGATCGTCAGTGGCCGAACAATGAAATAACTCATGCTCCGATTTGGTGCAGTGTTGACCTTCGTGACGGTAATCAGGCACTTTACTCACCTATGACGACAGAAGAAAAAATCGAATTTTTCAAATTCCTTGTAAAGCTCGGTTTTAAGGAAATCGAAGTAGGTTTTCCGGCAGCGTCGCATACAGAATTTGAATTTGTTCGCCGTCTTATTGACGAAAATCTTATTCCTGATGATGTCACAATTCAAGTGCTTACACAGGCAAGAGAACATATTATAAAGAAAACCGTTGAGGCTCTGAAGGGTGCTAAAAACGCAATTATTCACCTTTACAACTCAACTTCAACACTTCAACGTGAAGTTGTTTTCAGAAAGAGCAAGGAAGAAATCAAACAGCTTGCCGTTGACGGTGCAAAGCTTGTAATGAGCCTTGTTGACGGTCAGCTTGACGGAAATATTCGTTTTGAATATTCACCGGAAAGTTTCACTTGTACAGAGCCGGACTACGCGGCAGAAGTTACAAATGCCGTACTTGATGTATTCAAGCCGTCTGAAACAAACAAAGTTATCGTAAATCTTCCGTCAACTATCGAAGTTGCGACAGCAAACGTATATGCCGACCAAATCGAATATATGTGCAAGCACCTTAACAATCGCGAACATCTTGTTATCAGCGTTCACGCACATAACGACAGAGGTACAGGCGTTGCGTCAAGCGAACTTGCATTGCTTGCAGGTGCGGACAGAGTTGAGGGTACAATATTCGGTAACGGTGAAAGAACAGGTAACACGGACGTTATCACCGTTGCACTTAATATGTTCTGTCAAGGTATCGACCCCGAACTTCATCTTGAAAATATTGATGAAATCATCGAAGTATACGAAAAGTATAATCGTTTGCCGATTAACCCAAGACACCCATACGCAGGTGAAATGGCATACGTTGCATTCTCGGGTTCTCATCAGGACGCAATCAAAAAGAGTATGGATAAATTCGGTTCAAGTCCGTCAAATAAATGGGCTAACCCATACCTTACAATCGACCCTACCGACATCGGCAGAAAATATGAGCCTATTCTTATCAACAGCCAGTCGGGCAAAGGCGGTGTAAGCTATATTATGGAAAACAAGTACGGCTACACCCTACCGAAGCCAATGCTTGCGGAATTTTCTTCACTTATCACAGATATGTCTGACGAAAAGAAAACCGTACTTACAAATCACGAAATACATCAAGCATTCAAGGATACATATGTGAATGTGGCAGAGCCTATTAAAACCCGTTTCTATCGTTCAACGGAGGAAGATGACTGTACAATTCTTTCGGCTACTATCGAAAAGGGCGGAAAAGTTACCTCTATCGAGGGCAAGGGTAACGGTCCTTTGGACGCACTTTGCAACGGTCTAAGACAATTCTTGGGTCAGCAGTTTGAAATCTGCAACTACACAGAACACGCCCTAACACGTTCATCAAATTCAAGAGCGGCAACATATATTGAAATCAATGATCACAACCACCACAAAACTTATTGGGGTGCAGGCGTTGACGCAAATATTAACACCGCGTCAATCTATGCACTTATTTCGGCAGTAAACAAAATGCTTGCAGATAACTAAACATCATTATAAAAAAAGTGGCAGTTTTTCTGCCACTTTTTTTATAATATATTTACTGATTAGAATTAAATTATACCAATTTTCCCGTTTAAATTACAATTCAATAAAAATATATTGACAAAAAGGATTTTTTTTTGTAAAATTAAAATGTACTAAATAGTTGGTATATTTGTAAATTATTTAGTACATTAATACTTTTAATAACATCAGTTTAGTGAACTTACTCACCTATAGCTCTATGCTATCTTTTATGTTATATTAATTACTCACAAGGACATTCTCCAATACCCGACTCTATTGAGTATTATTATGATTTTTCAACCGAAACTGTACAAGCACTAAAAAATGCTTGTAGTGAATGGAATTCAGCTGATAGTAATCGCAATTTTTTGTATGTGGGCAAATTCCATACCAATACTACCGCTTTTTATAATAATAAAGCTAATCAAATCACCAGTGGAAAACGAGGAACTAACACTTATTTAATGGAGCACCGTATGGTACGAGGTATTAGTGGAAATGTTTCATATGAGGGTGATATTGATATAAATGTTTCACATCCTTTTGGAACTGCCAGCACATCGTATGATACTGAAACGGCACTTTTACATGAATTGGGGCATTTTTTAGGATTGGGACATTCTGGAACGACATATTCTGTTATGTCTACTCCTCAAGCTAAAGGGCAACGAAAAAGATCTTTATTTGAAGATGATATAAACGGTATAAATGCTATTTACAATAAATAAAAAAGGAGAAATATTATTATGAAAAAATCTATTTTAAATATAATCAGTTTAATGTGTTGTCTCACAATAATGCTCACTGCAACATCTTGCGGAAATAATGCAAAAAAAGAAGAAATAGTCGTTGACGGTATTATACCGTTAATATCTGAAAGTGAGCTTATTTTGCGTTCAGACTTAATAATAGAGGGTACTGTTTCAGAAATTATGGACAGTAAATGGAGTAATCCCAATAATGAAAAAGGTGAAAATTTCAGAAATGTTCTTCAGACAGACATAGTTGTAAACATTGATAATTACCTTTTCGGCGAACGTGACGATAATCAAGCTATAGTAAGAATAGATAAAGGCGAAGATGAAAACACAATCGTTTCTTCCGACGGTTATCCCGACTTTGAAGTTAATGAAAAAGTTTTATTATTCCTTTCAAGAGATGACAGCGACATTGCAACCGATGAAGACTATTATGTTTTAACAGGTATGCGACAAGGAAAATACGACCTATCAGAATCAGAAAACTCACGTTCGAGTAATACTATCAATACTTATATAAGTTCTATGGAAGTCGATAACGAAAGAGATACCGAAGTTATAGATGAGTTAAAAGACAAGATTGAAAAAGAACATAATATGCACCCTAACTATTCGGAAGAACAAAAGCAAAGACAGATTGAAATTGATAACGAAAACAAAAAATTGTTTGGAGAATAATTTTAATTTGAATATAATTTAAAACTATTGACAAAATAAATTTATTGTATATTATATATTTATCATATAAAAGTAATTAGTGATCCAAACTGTTCACAAAATGACCTAAAAAAATCTCAAGAGCTATATTCTTGAGATTTTTTATTTTGTCGAAAAAGCAATATTTAATCTCGCTATGCAAATTCACTTATAAAAACTGTTGAATTTTATCGGAAAACAGTATATAATATAATATGTATCAAAATTTTAATACAAAGCGTATTTTAAGAGAGGATAAAGATTATGCAAAATGACAACAGAATCGGTGAAGAATGTGGTGTATTCGCCATTTATGATCCTGACGGTGATTGTGCAAGAACGACCTATTACGGACTTTATGCACTTCAGCACAGAGGACAGGAAAGCTGCGGTATCGCGGTAAATAACAATCGTGACATTACTCATTACAAGGATATGGGACTTGTCAACGATGTATTTAATGACGAAATATTGACAAAACTTGACGGTAAAATGGCTGTCGGTCACGTTCGCTATTCGACAACAGGCGAAAGTATGCGTGAAAATGCTCAACCGCTTGTACTTAGATATGTAAAAGGTAATATCGCCATTGCCCACAACGGCAACCTTGTAAATAAGGACGAATTGGCACAAGAACTAAGCGTTACAGGTGCTATCTTCCAAACAACAACCGACACAGAAATGATTGCTTACACAATCGCCAAAGAACGTCTTAATTCAAAGAGCGTTGAAGAGGCGGTTGAAAAGACTATAAATCACCTTGTAGGTGCGTTTTCACTTATCGTTATGAGTCCGCAAAAACTTATTGCCGCTCGTGACCCTTGGGGTTTCAGACCGCTCTGTATGGGTAAAAAGGGCAATGCTATTGTTTTCGCCTCGGAAACTTGTGCACTTGACAGTGTGGGTGCGGAATTTGTCCGCGACATTGAGCCGGGTGAAATTGTTGTCGTTCAAGACGGTAAAATTTCCACTATCAGAACTCACGTCGGCAAACAGCCACATACAATGTGTATCTTTGAATACTTATATTTTGCACGTCCTGACAGTATTATCGAAGGACAGTCTGCACACGATTCACGTATGCTTGCAGGCAAATACTTGGCACAGGAATTTCCTGTTGAGGCTGACGTTGTAATTGGTGTACCGGATTCGGGACTAAGTGCCGCAATGGGTTATGCAAAGGAATCGGGAATTCCTTACGACATCGGTTTTGTAAAGAATAAATATATCGGCAGAACTTTCATTCAGCCGTCACAGGCAATGCGTGAAAATTCCGTAAGAATTAAACTTAACGTACTGAAAAGTACAGTTGAAGGAAAGCGTGTCGTTATGGTTGACGACTCAATCGTAAGAGGTACGACTTCAAAGAGAATTGTAAGCCTTTTACGTCACTTCGGTGCAACAGAAGTTCACGTTCGTTCATCTGCTCCGCCGTTTATGTTCCCTTGCTACTTCGGTACAGACGTACCGTCAAAGGATCAGCTTGTAGCCTGTAACTACACCATGGACGGAATTAAAGAACTTATCGGTGCGGACAGTATCGGATTTTTGAGCGTTAATTCTTTGGAAAAGATCATTCCTAACGCAAACTGTCAATTCTGTGACGGATGTTTCTCGGGTAAATATCCAGTTGATGTTGACTGATAAAATTTAATAAGAAAGAATGAGGTAAATGATTACTGACTTGACAGAGGGCAAACCCTCAAAAATATTATGGAGTTTTTCGATACCTATGCTTTTGAGCGTGGTATTTCAGCAACTCTATAATATAGTAGACAGTATCGTAGCCGGAAAATTTGTAGGCGCCCAGGCATTAGCTGCTGTGGGCGCCTCTTATCCGATTACGATGATTTTTATGGCAATAGCCACAGGTGCAAACGTCGGTGCGGCTGTTATTATTTCGCAGTTGTTCGGTGCGAAAAATTTTGAAAAACTCAAAACTTCCATTTTCACTTCAATAATTTCAATGACTGTACTTGCCGCAATTCTTACAATCTTCGGAATTGTTTTCTGTTCGGGAATGTTAAAAATGTTATCCACTCCCGAAAATATTTTTTCCGACTCAATGACATATCTTAATATTTACATAGGCGGATTGATTTTTCTGTTTCTGTACAACATATGCACAGGTATTTTTACCGCTATGGGGGACAGTAAAACTCCGTTGTATTTTTTGATTATGTCGTCAGTCGGAAATATAATTCTTGACCTTGTTTTCGTAATTGTATTTAATATGGGCGTGGCCGGAGTAGGCTGGGCAACGTTTATTGCACAGGGTATATCTTCCCTGCTTGCATTCGCCGTACTTTTAAAACGCATTCACGGTATAAAATCGGGGACATATAAAAAATTTTCAATCCGTATGCTCGGACATATTTCAAGAATTGCAATACCGAGTATCTTGCAGCAAAGTTTTGTATCGGTAGGAAATTTATTTATACAAAGTCGTGTAAACAGTTTCGGCTCTGACGTTATCGCCGGTTACAGTGCGGCTATAAAGCTGAATACATTCGCTATAACAAGTTTTTCAACGCTCGGAAATGCAATGTCAAGCTATACGGCACAAAACACAGGTGCACGAAAGCTTCTCCGCATACCTGAAGGACTTAAAGCAGGTATTGTTATGCTTATCGTTGTTTCTCTGCCGTTTTTCATTGCGTATTTCGTATTCCCGAATACTATGATGAATATATTCGTAAAAAGCAGTGAGACAGGTATTATAGACGTCGGAAGAATATTTTTAAAAATCGTCACACCGTTCTATTTTGTAATTTCCGCAAAGCTTACATTTGACGGTATTCTTCGCGGTGCGGGACGTATGAGGGCGTTTATGGCAAGCACGTTTACCGACTTGCTTTTAAGAGTTATTCTTGCATATGTTTTCTCATACGCACTTAATTCAGAAGTCGGAATATGGCTATCTTGGCCTGTCGGCTGGACTATCGCCGTTGTTATTTCGGCAGTATTCTATTTTATTTATTATAAAACAACAATCAAAAACGGTGCAAATTAATTGCACCGTTTTTTAGTTTTCCTCAATATGAATAAGCATTTGTTCTATAATCTTTTTAACGTGGTCGTCATCAATCGAATAAAAGGCATTTTTACCGTCACGGCGTGACTTTATAAGCCTTGCCTGTTTTAAAGTTTTAAGCTGATGACTGATAGCCGACTGGCTCATACCGAGCGCGTCCGCTATATCATACACACACAATTCCTTATCAAACAACGTCCATAAAATTCTTATTCTTGTACTGTCGCCGAACACTTTAAACATTTCCGACAATTTATCCGTTACATCTTCATCGGGAAGTTGATTTTTCAATCTATCTAAAATCTGCGGATTATATTGACAGGTACTGCATTTATCCATTTATCTTCTCCTCTTTTCGGTCATATGTTCATATATTCATATTATACCCTTTTAATCTTGATTTGTCAAATCGCTTAAAAAATCAGATATTAATTTATAAAAATCAGAATTCATTATTAAATTTTCCCAAATTCTTTTTATAATATGATAAAATATAGTTTAGATACTTTGAAAAGGAGGATTTTAATACACTATGAATAAAAAGAAAATCATTTCGGCTATGCTTACAGTTGCAATGCTTGCAAGTTCGGCTGTTTCCGCACTTGCCGCAGAGGTAGGCGAAAGCCTGAAAGTCGGCGATTACACAGAATCCGCCGCCGAAACACAAAAATTAATCGACTCACGACCTGATATTCAGCGTCCTATGGAAAATCTAAACAGAGGTGCTATTGCCGTAAGAATGGACGGCTATACATATATTTCGTGGCGTTGGCTCGGCACTGAAAGTGCGGATACGAAATATAACATTTATCGAAGTTTAACAGAAATGTCCTCATACGGACAAAAAATAAATAACGAACCTCTAAATGCAACAAATTTCACCGATTTATTTATCGCAAGTGACGATACACAGTATTTCATTGTACCTGTTGTAAACGGCGAAGAACAATGGGACAAAGTTGGAGCAGTTCAGCTTTGGGACAACAATTATATGGATATTCCAATCCAAAAGCCTGAAAACAATAAAGTAAACGGTGAAGAATATTCATATACACCGGGTGACGCGTCTGTCGGTGACCTTGACGGTGACGGCGAATATGAAATCGTATTGAAGTGGGACCCGTCAAACGCAAAAGACGCCGCACAGGCAGGTTTTACGGGTGAATGTATTCTTGACGCGTACAAGCTTGACGGTACACGTCTATGGCGTATAAATATGGGACCTAACATTCGTGCAGGCGCACACGACACGCAGTTTATGGTATACGACTATGACTGTGACGGCAAAGCCGAAGTTGCTTGCCGTACAGCTGACGGCACAATCGCAGGTGACGGCTCTGTTATCGGTGACGCAAACAAAAACTATGCCGTTGTAAGCAACGGTAAAAACCTTACAGGCCCGCTTTATCTTACAGTATTCAAGGGTGAGGACGGCTCTGTAATTGATACAGTTGACTATGACCCGCAAATCACAGGCAAAACCGCAAGCGGTCAAAAATGGGATATAAGCTCTTGGGGCGATACATTCGGAAACCGTTCCGAAAGATACCTTGCCGCCGTTGCATATCTTGACGGTACAAGACCGAGTATGGTTTTCGCAAGAGGTTATTACACAGGTCCGGAGGGTGAAACAGGCGGCAGAACCGTTATCGCAACATACGACCTTGTAGACGGCAAACTTGTTAAGAAGTGGCGTTTTGATACGATGGATTACAACAATCAATACATTGGACAGGGCAACCACTCAATGAGCGTTGCGGACGTTGATTATGACGGTTGCGACGAACTTATATACGGCTCGCTTGCAATAAACAATGACGGCAAGCCTATGTATTCAACAGGTTTGGGACACGGTGACGCACAGCACGTCGGCGATCTTGACCCGTCAAGACCGGGACTTGAAGTTTACTCTTGTCACGAAGATACAAATTCAAAATACAGCTATGAAATGCGCGACGCACGCACAGGTGAAATACTTGTCGGCGGCGAACAAATGGGCAGTGACAACGGTCGCGGCACATCTGACGACATAGACCCGCGTTATCCGGGTTGCGAAGGCTGGTCAGCCGCAGGAATACTTACCGCCGCAGACGGTACCGTCATTTCAACAAAATACACTATGCCGGCAAACTTCCTATGCTATTGGGACGGCGATTTGGGACGTGAAGTTCAGGACAACATTTATATCAGCAAGTGGAATCCCGAAAAAGAAAAGGTTGAAACTATCTTCACCGCTTCGGGTTGTACTTCTGTAAACGGTACAAAAGCTAATCCGTCACTTACCGCCGATCTTTTCGGCGATTGGCGTGAAGAAGTTATGTATCCGCTAAAGGACGGCAGTGCTTTGAGAATTTACACCACCACTACACCGACAAGCTACAAAATTCCTACACTTATGCACGACATTCAATACAGAATGCACGTTGCATACCAAAACGACTGTTACAATCAGCCTACGCACCTAAGCTATTATCTTGGTTTTGACACTAAAAATGTGCCTGTACCGCAGATTTATACAGTAGGCAACAATGAAAAAAATCCCGACCTTGCAAAGAAGTCTTGGAATATAAACGATTTATACAGCGGTGAAAAGGTTGAGCTTGTACTTGACACACCGACAGCACTTTCAAACGGTGTTCCGAAACGTGTTGATAACGACAGCACGGACGTTGTACCATACCTTGACGAAAACGAAAGAACTCTTGTTCCGTTGAGATTTATTTCTGAGTCATTCGGCGCAGACGTTGAATGGGTGGCAGATACACAGGAAATCAAAATCAACGGTGACGCCGTTACAATGAAAATCGGCAGCAACGATTATACTGTAAACAACGAAACAAAAACAATGGACACTGCACCGATTTTGAACAACGACAGAACAATGGTTCCGCTTCGTGCAATCGGTGAAGCACTCGGAAAGATTGTTTACTACAATGATAAATATATCTGCATAAGCGATATTGACTTAAATATGTCGGACGATTTCGCAATGTCAAGAAAATCTACAATCACATCTGCAAAAGTACCTGACAAAATTGAAGTTGTCGCAATAAACGGAACAGGTCAAAAATATTATCCTAACCAACTTGACGTTTTTGCCGTTGAGGCAAGCGACAATGACGGTAACGTTGAAGCAGGTGCGGTTGACCTTGATATAAACACGCGTTGGTCAAGTTACGGTAAGAGTACGCTTACGCTTGATTTAGACGAAGAAAAGGACGTTTCGGGTGTTGCAATCGCAATGTGGAAAGGCAGTGAAAGAATTTATCCGTTCACAATCGAATACTCGGTTGACGGCAAGACTTGGGAAACTGCACTTCCAAAAACTCAAAACACAGGTGAATCAAGCGAATTTGAAAAGTATATGTTCCCTGAAACGGTAAAAGCACGTTATATCCGCTACAACGGTGACGGTGCAACAGACCCTGACAAGAATTACTGTCATATCAGCGAAATCGCTGTTCTTGGCGCTGAAGAATAAAGCAAAAATGGTGTTGCAATGCAACACCATTTTTTATTTAATAATTGGATTTGCTTTCTGTTTTGTCTTTTTAGCCTTACCTTGAATTTCAGACACAGGCTCCATTTCATTTTTCGGCATTCTGTCCTCAGTTTTTCTTGTTCCGTGTATATCGCCAAATCGCTCTCTCCTCATACCCTGTTTAGCCATTTTTTCGCCTCCTTTTTTATTATTCTTTTCACAAATACAAAATAAATACGCTGATTGGACAAAACATTTCTATTATGATATAATTAAAATAATATATACTGTAAAGGTAGAGATGATATGAACAGAGTTGTAATTGGAATACTTGCACACGTTGACTCGGGTAAAACTACGCTATCTGAGGGAATGTTATACAGTGCAGGTGAAATACGAAAAATCGGTCGTGTTGACCATGGTGACGCATTTCTCGATTCACACGAAATTGAACGCGACAAGGGAATTACGATATTTTCAAAGCAAGCCGTTATGCGTTTTCGTGACACCGAATTTACTTTACTGGACACTCCCGGTCACGTTGACTTTTCTACCGAAATGGAGCGTACTTTGAGCGTGCTTGATTACGCAATCCTCGTTATAAGCGGTACGGACGGAATACAAAATCATACAGAAACACTATGGCGGCTTTTGGCACGATACAATGTACCTACATTTATATTCGTGAACAAAATGGACTTAAACGCCGACAAAAACGCCGTTCTTGATGAATTGCATACAAGATTCTCGGACGGTTGTATTGATTTTACGCAAAATTATGAAAATGAAGATTTCAGAGAATCGCTCGCTATGTGTGACGAATCTATAATGAATACATTTCTTGCGGACGGTACTGTCAAAAATCAAGACATAAGAAATGCCGTTGTACAAAGAAAAATATTCCCATGCTATTTCGGCTCTGCACTTAAAATGGAAGGTGTATCGGAATTTCTTGAAGGACTTGAACTGTACACCAGACAAATTATTTACGATGACAAATTCGGTGCAAAGGTATTCAAAATTGCCGAAGATGAGCAAGGCACACGTCTTACTTATATGAAAATTACCGGCGGTACTTTAAAGGTAAAAACACTTTTAACGGGTAACAAGAAAAATGAGTGGTCGGAAAAAGTAAACCAAATCAGAATTTATTCCGGTGCAAAATTCCAAGCGGTTGACGAGGCATTCCCCGGTACGGTTTGCGCCGTAACGGGTCTTACACAGACATATTCGGGCGAAGGTATAGGTTGTGAGCCCGATTCAAAAAATGCCGTTCTTGAGCCTGTTTTAACCTACCGTATGGAGCTTACTGACGGTATTGACGTGCATACAGCACTTACCGAATTACGTCATTTGGAGGACGAAGACCCACAGCTTCATATAATATGGAACGAACAGTTGCAGGAAATTCACGTTCAAGTTATGGGCGAAGTTCAGCTTGAAGTTTTAAAACGAATTATAAAAGAGAGATTCGGTATTGATATTGAATTCAGTCACGGCGGTATTGCGTATCGTGAAACAATAGCCGCACCTGTTGAGGGTGTCGGACATTATGAGCCGTTAAGGCATTATGCCGAAGTGCATTTACTTATGGAGCCGACCGAAAAAGGCAGCGGTATGCAGTTTGCGGTAAATTGCAGCGAGGACAGTCTTGACCGCAACTGGCAACGACTTATTCTCACCCATCTAAAAGAAAAAGCACATATCGGTGTTCTGACAGGCTCACCGATTACCGATATGAAGATAACACTTATCGCAGGACGTGCACACCAAAAACATACGGAGGGCGGCGACTTCCGTCAAGCTACTTATCGTGCGGTACGTCAAGGCTTGAAAATGGCTGAAAGTGTTTTGCTTGAGCCGTGGTACGAATTTCATCTTGAAATACCTACCGAAAACGTAGGACGTGCAATGACCGATATTCAGCAAATGGGCGGTACATTCAGTCAACCCGAAACAATCGGGGATATGACGCGAATTTCAGGCTCTGCACCCGTTGCGACAATGCGTGACTATCAAATGGACGTAACAGGTTACACGCACGGTAAGGGCAGATTAAACTGTATTTTAAGCGGTTATGAGCCTTGCCACAACACCGAAGAAGTGATTGCCGAAATCGGTTACGACAGCGAAACCGATATTGAAAATCCCGCCGATTCGGTTTTCTGTTCGCATGGTGCAGGCTTTGTTGTAAAGTGGGATAAGGTTTACGACCATATGCACATTGACGGCATAAAGCTTGACCAAGACGATGATGAAGAAGAAAACGTCTATCAGCGTGCAAACGACTACATCAATATGGTTGCCGATGATAATGAGCTTATGCAGATTTTTGAACGTACATACGGTCCTGTACGCCGTAAAGTAGCGTCATACACTGTAAAGAAATCCGCTCCAGAACAGAAAAAACATCAAAAATCAAAGCCTGTTAAATTAGGTGACGAATATTTGCTTGTTGACGGTTACAATATAATTTTTGCGTGGGACGAACTGAAAGAACTCGCCAAAGATAACCTTAATATGGCGCGTGACCGACTGATTGATATTCTTTGCAATTATCAAGGCTTTAAGCAATGCAATTTAATACTTGTTTTTGATGCGTATAAAGTTAAAGGAAATGTCGGCAGTGCCGAAAAAATTCACAATATAAACGTTGTGTACACAAAAGAGGCTGAAACCGCCGATATGTATATTGAAAAAATCACACATGAAATCGGTAAAAAACATCGTGTGCGTGTTGCCACTTCGGATAACCTTGAACAAATTATCATTCTCGGCAACGGTGCGACACGACTTTCCGCAAATGAACTGTTGCAGGAAGTAAAACTCGCCGAAAAAACTATTATGGATATTATAAATTCAAACTAAAAAAGGAAGTTTTCAAAACTTCCTTTTTTAATATTTCGCATTTTAGTAATTGTATGATCCGAGAAATTTATAGAAAAATGTATTCTGTCTTACTTTATCAAGTGCAAAGTAAATTGACGCATCATCAATATTGCCGTCTATATCAATGAAGAACACATACTTACCAAGTTCCTTTTTCATAGGACGTGACTCAATTTTAGTCATATTAATTCCGGACTTCGCCAAAAGCTCAATCGCACTGTACAAGCTGCCCGGTTTATTATCAATCGCAAATACGATTGATGACTTATCGTGACCTGTAACCGTCTTATTCGGTGTTTTTTCAATAATAACAAATCGAGTTGAATTATTTGCGTCGTCACCGCAGTCGTGACACAAAATATCAAGGTCATAAATTTTTGCACTGTTCGGTGAGCCGATACACGCCACAGAGCCGTCCGATTCTTTTACACGTTTTGCCGCAGACGCAGTTGAATCGGCAAATTCAATTTTCACATCCGCAAATTCGTGCGACAATAATTTTGAACACTGTCCTATCGGTTGAGGGTGGGAAGTGATAATTTTTATATTCTCTTTCTTTACACCTTTTTTAACCATAAGATTTTCGCTTATATGAAGAATGTATTCACCTGTTATATATAAATCCACATCAAAAGCAAGAGTATCCAAAGTTGTGTTGATACTTCCGTCAATAGAATTTTCAATCGGCACGATTGCCCTGTCAATTTCGCCTTTTTCAACCGCCAAAATTACAGAATAAATCGTTGAAAACTCCTTTATTTCTTCTTTACCCTCAGACCATTCCATAGCCGCCTGATGTGAAAATGTCCCGTTCGGACCAAGATAACCTAACATATTAAGTCAATAACTCCCTTCAATAAAACGAAAGGCTGAAATAAAATTGTTCACACAATGTGGGCAACTTCATCCAGCCTATAAATTTCTTATAATAGAATCTTATTTACTGCCTTCGCGATTGGATCAAGCTCTTTCATAAGCTTGTCAAACTTTTCAGGTGTAAGCGATTGTGCGCCGTCTGACGCAGCCTTTTCAGGGCAGTTATGTACTTCAATCATAAGACCGTCAGCACCTGCCGCAATAGCACCCTTTGCAATAGCCGGAACATACTTATATGTACCTGTTGCATGGCTCGGATCGGCAATAATAGGAAGATGAGAAAGTTCCTTTGAAACCGGAATTGCCGAAATGTCAAATGTATTTCTTGTAGCAGTTTCGTATGTTCTGATACCTCTTTCACAAAGGATTACCTTTTCATTACCCTCAGACATAATATATTCGGCAGCCATTAGCCACTCTTCCATAGTACAAGCAAGACCTCTCTTTAGAAGTATAGGCTTGTCGCACTTACCGACTTCACGAAGAAGTTTGAAGTTCTGCATATTTCTTGCACCTATTTGCATAATATCAGCATACTTTGCAACAAGTTCAACATCTCTTGTATCAAGTACTTCAGTACAGATAGGCATATTAAGTTCCTGACCGCTGTTGTACATAATCTTCAAGCCGTCACCCTCAAGACCTTGGAATGAATATGGTGATGAACGTGGCTTGAACGCACCGCCGCGAAGAATGTTTGCACCCGAGGCCTTAACAGCCTTTGATACAGTTGTGAACTGTTCCTGGCTTTCGATTGCGCAAGGACCTGCAAATACTGCAAGCTGCTTGCCACCGACTGTTATTCCGTGACCGATTTCGATAACTGACGGTTCTTTGTGAAGCTCCTTAGATGCAAGTTTATATGGTTTCATAATCGGAACAACGTTTTCAACACCGTCCATAGTAAGAATTTGATTCATACTCAAAAGACGCTTGTCACCGATTGCGCCGATAACTGTTTTCTTTTCACCTTGAATAGGGTGCGTTTGGAATCCGAACTCGGCAAGTAGTTTTTCAACACTCTCGATTTCCTTTGCCGATGCGGATTCTTTCATAATAATAATCATTTATGTTCACATTCCTTCTTTAATAATTACAACATATACAGTATAGCAAAAAAGGACAATTTTTGCAAGTTAGTTTTAAATAATTTCAGAAATATCTGCAAAAACAGCTACCGTTCTGTATGTTCCGTTGTAACATTTGCACTGTTTATTAAAGTACAGGCGCTTTCCGTCACGCGAAAACGACGGATTTGGATGTACCTGAAGTTTCCATGTGGTGTATTCGTCCTTCGATATTTCAAAAGTTGCAATCGGATTTTTGTCACCGCGCTTGTACAAATAAACATTCGGTGCGAAGTCGGGATAACATCTGTCACCAGCAAAATATTTTCTGTCAAAACTTCCGTCCATATGATTTGAAATTCCGCCAAGCACTTCTAATTCCTCTCCGTCCTTTGAAAAACGTGCAATATAGCTTGTTTCCATTTCAATGTGTCTGCCTTGATTAAACTGACGCGTTGCCATATATGTGTCGTCGTCATACCAAAGCTGATGTACAGGCTTGTCCGCTATCATATGCGTTTTTTTAGTGTCTAAATCTATACAACCCAATGCACCGAATACAGGGCAGTCCTTTACGCCCAAACGCATCATAACTGCCGTTGCGGACGGATTTAGCTGAACGTGGCTGACAGACGCGGTATGCTCGTTCGGAGTAAGACCGTGTTCCCTTACCATATTTAAAATATCTTCCTCTGTTGCAACAAGCGTTATTTTTCCGCTTTCAACATCAAGTATGTAAATTCCGCACGAATTAATTTCGGGATAATCTGGATTTTTGTCAAGATATTCTGTCGATATTGAAAACGGATACTTGCAGTTTTCCGCACAATGACTTTCTTTGCCGCGAATTTTGTACTTAACCTCACCCGTATCAACATCGAGTATACGGAATACACATATAGACGGTTCTTTGCCGGCTATTCCCTCAAATTCCACATCACGAAAAACTATAAGGCTATTTGTTATAAAGGTTGCTGACGGGCCGTTGTGATTGCCGCAGTGTACATCATATACCTTGCGATGATTTTCAAAATCCCTGTTGCATATCCATATTTCCGTTTCAGACTTTGTCAAATCTGCTTTGCGTGCATATATAATTCTTTTTGAATCGGGACTCTCAACCATTCCGCCGTTCATTCCAAGCAATGTCGAACCCGAATAATCACATATTTCCTTTACTTTCATCTCTCTCACCTCATTATATGAATTATACCATAATATTGAGATGTTTTCAATATTGGTTATTTTTTCTTTTTAGGTGTCGGTAAATCGTCATATATCGCCTTAAATAATTCGGTTAAATATTCTTTGTTGTCAACTTCTTCTATTAAAATCATTTCTTTCGCACCCTCATAAGGTACTTCGTATCGAATGTCAGAAACATAGTCAATAGCCTATTTAACAGGTTTTATAAGCAGTCGGTCATCATATATTCCGCCGGCAATTCTGCCTTTGTAGTAAATAATGTACTCCCCCATCATCGCCCTGTACGTTATTTCCTCTACCTCCGATAATTGCTCTAATATGTATTCTAAAAATTCTTTACTCGATGCCATCTGTTTCTCCTTTTTCTTATATATCACTTTCATATACAAATTTTAAAATATAATTGTTATCAACGCATTCCACAACCACATTGTATTTTTCATTTTCTGATAATTCATATCCGTTTGTGTTTAACTCAAAACTGTAATTTTCCGTACCATTGTAT
>NZ_JBKVWU010000003.1:0-16121 GCF_046972485.1 Hominilimicola sp. | reverse complement strand
TTGCATTGACTATTTTCGCCGTAGTAATATCGCCCGATATGCTTTCAATGATTACGTCAGCATTATAACATTTCTTTTTTGTAAGAAGTGTTCTGTAATCTGCACCTGTACCGTTATAGATTTTACTTTCAACAAATTCACTCTTTTGTTCCGACAATATTGTTGATATTGGTTTGGAAATAAACTCCATTATTGGTGTGTTCATTGTTCTTTGGGCTAATAATGCCGCTGATGCGCGAGTAATAGCATCATCATAATTCAAATTTATATCATCTGTAATATTAAAATTTTCAGCATATTTGAAGTAACCATTCGGATATCCTCCAACTGCCTCTGAATAAAAGTCATATCCTATTGATGTAACCAACATTTTTACAAATTGTGCATACGTTACATTATCATTCGGTCGTGCCGTACCATCTTCAAATCCACTTATCACACTGTTACAGTACGCATAATTCCAATACTTCCAATCCCACGAATCCTTTGATATGTCACTAAACGGTAAATCTGAATTTTCTTTTCCTGTATATGATGTTTCATCGCTGAATCCCATCATATCATCAACTATTCTTATAGCTTCAGAGCGCGTAAGTACATTATAAGGTTTAAATGTTCCGTCCTCGTAACCGTTCATAATGTCCATAACCCTTAAAAATCTTGTTTCTTCTGTATCATAATCCGAATACGCCGATACATTAACTGCTACGCCCACTAAATTAGCACATATCACCAACAAACAAATTAA
The DNA here is from genome assembly GCF_046972485.1 of Hominilimicola sp. Lineage (NCBI taxonomy): Bacteria > Bacillati > Bacillota > Clostridia > Eubacteriales > Oscillospiraceae > Hominilimicola > Hominilimicola sp. Next base: position 15,373 of record NZ_JBKVWU010000003.1, on the reverse strand, counting down.
TTTTTTCATATTTATTTCTTCCTTGCTCTTATTTGTTATCATAATATATGTAAAATTATATTTTGTCAATATTTTTTTACTAAAATTCAAAAAACTGATAGTAATTAATTTTTAGATAAATATTTATTTTTATAATGATTTTCCCTGTTCTCCGGATATCTGTTCTAAATAATGTTTGTAACTCTCTTGTGCCTCCTTTGGGGCATCGGGCTTTATTACTCTCATTCCATTTGGTTTCCATTCCCACCAATCGGTATTTGACGACCAATAAAAATCTAATATCTTCATTATTTTCATCCTTCTCATCAATAAAATCCAATCAGCATTTGTATAAAAAGGTGTATATACAAAAATAAACCGCATAAAATGCGATTTATTTTATGGCTAAGTACTACGGATATGATACAATTAACCGTTCTATCCGTAGGGGGTATACTTTTAACCGATACTATTTTCTATAAGAAAATTCTGTACCCCCCCTATCCCATAATATAAAAAGTTAGTCATCGTCACTGTCGCAATCACAATAAGTGCAATGACAGTCGCAATCACTATTACAATTACTATCTCCACAATTACAATCACAATCACATACCCAACAGTCGCACCGTGTAAACATTTTATTATTCACACCTTGAATAGCTACTTCAAGTTGAATATTTGTTGTATTACGTCTGTCCAATAATTGTTCAATAAGCATTCTATCACCCTCCTTAATAAGAAAACAATTTAACTATTCATTTTTCCATTCGTTGTTTCAATATTCACTTTATCTCCATTCATTGCATTCTATTTATTATTTTATCTTTAAATCGCGATACTGTTTATATTCATTAAAGTGTTGTGTAAACCATTGCACAAAGCACCCGCCTCCACATTTAGAAATCAAATTACAGTTCTGACATTCAGTAGACGGCATAGTTGTAAATTTTTTATACAAACCAATAACATAATCAGAATCCCAATATTGTTTAAAAGTCTCAGCATCATAATAATCAACACCCAATTTCCCAATCCCATATCCAGCTAAGTGATTGCACAACAATATTGATCCATCAATATCAAAAATCAGACCATTTCTTTTATGAACATGACAAGTAGTATTGATTTGCTTTCTCTTTATCATTTTTGCATATGTATTAGGCTCACACATACATAGCGGAAAGGTCTGATGAAGCCGTAGTTTATCTTTTAATATACTATTTACTTCTTCATATTTTTCAGAAAAGTTGTAATCCATTTTTAACTGTAGTTCTTCTGAATCTAAAATATCATCCTCTGAAATCACATAGTTGCAATAAGCCATAAATATAGGTTTACTTATCCCACTCGCGGTAATGTTATGTGCAAATGTATCTATTGTATTAATATTTTCATGCGTTAACACATATGATAAAGAATAACTCAATTCTATTTCATCGCAATTTCTGATTCCCTGCAAAAGCAAAGAATACCCTTTTGCTCCGCAATCTCTCAGATAATCTTCATCCGTCGAACCTTTAATAGATATTCCCAAGTGTAGTTTTTTATAGTTATATTTTTTTAAAGCATAGCAAAATTCTTTGTCTGCCAACTTAATACCGTGTGTAACTACCACAATGCTAACACCTAAATCCATCAGATATTCTAAAACCTGAAAAAAATATGGATATATTGTTGGTTCTCCGCCTATGAGTTTGAAATTCTTTACCCCATTCCCTATAGATATATCAATTAATTGTTTAGCAGTTGATATATCCATATCGCTTTTGTGATTTGTTTCTTGAGCATAACACCATCTACAAGATAAATTACATGCCCTATTAATAGTCAACCAAGTTGAGAATATGTTCATTTATATTACCTCTTTAGTGATTTATACTATTATTATATCATTAACTCTCAGTAAAAACAATACAAAAATTAACAATTCTCCATATTCTCTATTTTTGTAACTTTGCCTTTATTTAATGTAATCTTACCTGATTTTTCTAAACTCCCTCTTGCTACTGTAATCGTTCCTGTATAATCCACTGGCATTCTCAGCATTTTATAAATTATCGCCCCACCGGAACGCATCGGCTTTATGCCGTTTATTACAGGGAATGTGCCGTAGCAATTCTCAATTCTGATACTTTCCAATACCAATTCTTTATCGTTTAATTCATATAAATCGCTGTAGTAGATTTTTGTGGATGGCTTTTCTATTTTTATTCCCAAATCACTCAAACGTATAATATATTCCCTGTCATACTCCGCTATCTTATATAATCCCTTGCAAAACATTATATGTCCTATCACTCTGTATTCAAAATTATCCTTATTCACTGTATTCTCTTTGTCCTTTCATCTTAAATATTCAATACATTATACACATAAACCCCATTGCGCTTTGCATAGCTAATGGTGTTTTTTGTCTCGCCGCTCTTACCGTTAAAGGCTGCGATAACCATTGCCGAATGGTCTATCATCCATTCGTTTCTTATCTGAAAGCAACTGCGGCTGTAATGATTACATACAAATCGCACCAAGTCTGCTTGTGATACAATATCACAATATCTCTTTTGCTCTGTATAACTCCATCTTTTTTCAAATCCGTCATAAGGAGACGCGCATATAAGATGTATGCCAGAATACTCCTTTTTTATTTCAAGCACAATCTTAGCCGCCCACGCATCAATTCCTCTTGACATCCCAGATATAAATGTTACAAATCCGTCAGTTACGGCCTGTTCTATGGCTGTTCTTAAAAGAGCCTTTGCTTTTAATTCCGATACACCCAGCTTTTCAGGTCGGTGCCCTGTAAAACAACAGCGTCTTTTTCTTAATTCCCATTCTATCATATCATTGCTCATATTTCCCCATAATTTTATAGTTCCACTTTTATTATTACAATATTGTAATTATACTATTGTTACACCATTGTACATTACAAGACCAAGCTTGTCAAGGTATAATTACAATAACGATTACAAATTATAATTAATGAGGTGATTGCTATGGCAAAATTAGTCATAAAGTCAGATGTTGACGCAATAAAATCAATAAACCGTACCATCCGTATTAAACCGGAATGTTTTGATAAATTGATGGAACTTGCTGAGAAACATAACATTTCCTTTAATAAGGTGGTCACTCAATGCCTTGATTATGCACTCGAAAATTTAGAGGAATAAAAAAACGGGAGGCTATGCCTCCCAAAATGCTACACTCTATTTGTTTGTCAGCAAATACGGAATTTTTGTTCCGTCCTTAAACTCAAATTCAAGTTTATTTTCAAAAACGGATATTTTCTCAACTGTTCCGCAGAACAAGCCATCGTCAAATTCCTGTAAAACACTGCTGTTGCTCAAGGTTTTTATAAATGCCTTACAACGTTTGCATCTATCCATCAGTTCTGTTTTTTCACGTTTAATCCGAGTATATTCGTCCTCTGCCGCCTGATATATTTCCATCAGTCTATCAAACTTTTCATTATATACCTTTTGGTCTATTACAACTTTTCCGTTCAACGCCATATATTCCTGTACGGTTTTCTGCTTATTGTCCGCAGCGTTTTTTGCCATAAACAGTTTTTTATCAATAGCTGTTGTATCCATAAGTTTTTCAACCGTTTGTCTTATTACAGAGATAATCTCCTCACGATTATCTATAAGACTGTTAAACACATCAATATAAGCAGATTTGAGCATATCCTCTGTTAAATGCGGAGTTTGGCATTTACGCTCGTTCTTAAACTTGGCATTGCACTGCCATATAGTTCTGCGGTATTTTGAATTGCTGTGCCACACTTTCGAGCCATAAATACTTCCGCACTCTCCGCAGTACAGTTTTCCGGAAAAGGCACTCGCTGATGACTTGTAGCCTTTATTTTGCCGCCTCTTTTCAAGTTCTATCTGTGCAAGGTCGTAAACTTCCTTTGAAATAATCGCAGGGTGGCTATCCTCAACATAATACTGTGGTATTTCACCCTCGTTCACTTTCTTTTTCTTACTAAGGAAATCCACTGTAAATGTCTTTTGCAGCAGAGCCGAACCTTTATATTTTTCATTTCTTAGAATTGATTCAATCGTAGTAACAGACCATTTATCTCTGCCGGTCGGTGTCGGTATTCCCTCCGATGTAAGATATTTTGCAATGTAAGTCGGAGTTTTTCCCTCAAGGAACATTTTATAAATCAGCCTTACCACTTTGGCCTCGCTTTCAACAATACGAGGTTGTCCGTCCTCTCCCTTTTCATAGCCGAGAAATGCACTGTAAGGCATTGATACCTTACCGTCCGCAAACCGCTTACGGCAGCCCCACGTTACATTCTCGGAAATAGAACGGCTTTCTTCTTGAGCAAGGCTTGACATAATGGTTATCAGCAGTTCACCCTTACCGTCAAAGGTATAAATATTTTCTTTTTCAAAATATACTTCGACATTATGAGCCTTAAGGTCTCTGACCGTTACAAGGCTGTCGACCGTATTTCTCGCAAATCTGCTGACTGACTTTGTAATTATCAAGTCAATTTTGCCGTCCATAGCATCTTGAACCATACGATTAAAACCATCACGATATTTAGTATTTGTTGCTGAAATGCCCTCATCAGTATAAACGTCTACAAACTCCCAATCACCGTTTCTTTGAATTAACTTCGTGTAATAGTCAACTTGCGCCTCATAGCTTGTAAGCTGTTCCTCACTATCAGTTGACACCCTCGCATACGCTGCGACACGCCGTTTCACGTTTTGCTTTGTAGGTTCATTTGAATGAAGCCGTTTAGTAGGCATAATAACCGATACCGTTTTTGCCATTATAGCCACCTCCTGCGTTGATTATAGTAATTTCGTTCTTTCATCTCGTCCGTCCACTTACGGTTGATTTCCCATTCCTGAATGTCCTCATTTCCGTCAGCAAATACAAAATGTACTCTGCCGCTCTCAAGAATGAGTATTTTTTCAATTTTAGTATCATACCGCTTTGCCATATTAACAAGCACCTCATCAGGGATTTGCTTATTGGAACAATACTTTTTCCCCTTATTGCTGTAGGTGTTGCATCTCCAGACAAAATGCTCGTACTGCGTTCCCGTATGTACTTTTTTACGATAATACTTAGCTCCGCATTTTCCGCAGAATACTTTATCCTTAAAGGAATAGTCGTAAGGCGCAATATGTGGATGACGCTCCGCTTTATCTTTTATGAGCTGCTGAACCCTATCAAACATGCCACTGTCAATAATCGGCTCGTGATTTTCCGTAACATAATACCTTTTGAGGCATCCATCATTCACAAGAGTCCGTTTGGTAATGTGGTTTTCAGAATAATATTTCTGCAAATTCAAATCGCCTATATACTTTTCATTTCTGAGTATCTTCATGATTCTTGCCTGATGCCAAGTTTCACCTCCCGGTGCCGGAATAGCCCGTTCATTAAGTGTTCTTGCTATAACCTTCGATCCTTTACCGTTTAAGTACATATCAAATATTTCACGGACAACGGCAGCCTGTTCTTCATTTATAGTGAGATTACGCTTTTTTACATTATAGCCGTAAACAGTAAATCCATTAGGAATACCCTCCTCGTAGTTATGCCGTATCCGCCATTTACAGTTTTCGCTTACCGATAAACTTTCCTCCTGAGCAAAAGAAGCAAGGATAGTGAGCATCAGCTCACCGTCCCCGCTTATAGAGTGAATATTCTCTTTTTCAAACCACACGTCAACACCGAGTTCTTTAAGTTCCCTAACTGTACTCAGCAGCGTTACCGTGTTTCTTGCAAAACGGCTGATTGACTTTGTTATAATCATATCAATTTTACCGTTCTTGCAGTCTGTGAGCATTCGCTGAAATTCATCTCTTGAGTCCTTAGTTCCCGTCACAGCCGAATCAGCATACACACCGACATATAACCAATCCCTGCGGGATTGAATGTAATCGCTGTAATAGCTTATCTGCGCTGATAATGAATGAAGCATCTCGTCCTTACCAGATGAAACTCTCGCGTATGCACATACCTTTTTTCTAACAGGTATAAGCGGTTTCCTCGCTTCAATTTTCTGTACTGTTTTGTCCATTTCAACTCTCCTTTCCAGACCCAAAGAAAATTTTGCAGATTGCCGTCTGAAAGAGCACAGTCGTACTTCTGTACTTCAAGTTCTTGAAGATGGTGATATGTGAAATTTTATTAGGTCTGGGTTCATATTACCGTAGAAACCGCATATAATCAAGCTATTCTGCCATATTTTATACAAGTAAACTACCCAAAATAGGCTGATATTTCTTGAGCATTATTGTATCAATTTTATCGTACTCCTTTTGCGTCAACATCCCGTTTTTAAGCATCGAACCCACCACAGCCATTGAAACCCTGTAACTGCTTTCTGCCTTAAACTGTTCTTTTGTCATTCACTTTTACCGTCCCATCTGTTTTCATATACTCCTGCTCTGTCATTTATAACAAAGACTCTCAGAAGTTCATCAGTCAAGCCCAGACAGCCATTTTCATCACCTTTAAGGAACCCCTTATCCATCATTTTCTGAACAGTAGGTCTTGCCCATTCAGGCATATTGTCATCAACATAATTGTAAATCATTTTACTGTTCAGTTTATTTACATCAGCCTGCAATTTTGCGATTTCTGCTTTCAACTCCGTATATTCCTTACTCATAATTTCTTCCTCGCTTTCTGCCGTTTCATAATCCGGTCTGCAGAACTTCGTCCCCGCAAGATTGCTGATATAATATCCTTTTCTGCAGACACCGCCGCCGTTTGCAACAACCGCACTTCCGGCTGACGTATTTCCCTCAACAGTAGTGAAATAATCACCGTCCACGCCGGTTACAATTCCCGTATGCGTAAATACCCCATTATGATTAAATATAACAATATCGCCCCTTTTCGGATTTGCGTACAATTTAAAAAGTCCCGACATTGTCGGACAATATACATACGGATAATGCTTCAATAATTGATGTGCCTTATCCACTCCGAAAACCTTGGTAAAGCACCATGTAACAAACACCGCACACCACGGCTGTCCTTGATATTCGTTTTTTATATCACGCCAATACTTAGTATAATTGTTCATACCGGCATTCGCTGTTTTATCATCAAGCTGTGAATTACTTGACTTTTCCATATAGCCGACTTCATTATCAGCGGTCTGAATCAATTTATCTATTGCAGTCATCTCTTACTCCTTGTCACTGTTAGGTGTATCGTATGTCAATGCACGTTTGCTGTCTGTAAATCCTGTTGTTGTAGGATCTGTAATTGCGTTATATACACTGACAATTACAAGGCTCAAAATGTACGGGCTTGAAACCGCCTTTATAAGTACTTCCCCCAATACCGACCACGAGCTCAAATCCTCGGCTGTAAGTCCGAGATATGCCAGTATCGGCGTAATTACAGACAGCAATATCTGTGCCCAAAACATAGGATTTCTCATTCGTACTTTCCAGTTAATCATTTTACATATCCCCCTTCAGTTCATCAATTTGGTGCTGCTGAGATTTAAGTGTATTTTCCGCAATAGCCACTCGTTCAACAACACTGTTGTGTTTTTCTACTTTACGTTCAAGCTGTTCAATTCTATACAGTGTCTTATTGTTTGAAACAATACCTGCAATAATAGAACCGCCGAGCGTTCCTACAAGCGACAAAATCGCCACAACAACCGTACTTTCCATAGTCAGTACCCCCTTATCAGTTATTTTCTAATTTTTCTACTCTTTCAAACAGGTCTTTTATCGTATTAAATATATCACTCCTTCCTATACAAATCGGCTTTCCGTCTATATAGATATATTCCGCTATATCTCCGTCTTCTGCCACTATATATACGGTTCTTTCGTCATCACTTTCATTTCCCGATTTTGATGTTATGCTTATATTGTCAATCCCCATTTCAACGCTATTTACATAAGAATAAATCTCAAGTCCCGTAACCTTACTTGCAGACTTATCATAAAAATCAATCTCACCGCTTAATTTGGCGGATTCATTATTGTTTGTAATACAATACGATACCGTTTTTGACTCGTAATTGACTTCTATTCGACTATGAACCCAACAGTTAAAAAAGTTGTCTTTCCACGTCAAGTCACTGTTTATGTAATAATACTTTCCGTCTTTTGTGCCTTGCGAAAAAACAACTCCCGTACTGTCATACGAACCTCTGCTTGATTCTCCCGGACGCTGTGCCAAATCAGACAGTCCTATATACCAGCGGTCGGTATTTATTTTCGTATCAAACTCAATTATCAGTTCTTTTGCATTAGCCGTATATTTTGAAAAGTCAAGATAAGCAAAAGCATACATATTCGCTGCATTTGAACCGGTTACAATTTTTTGATACTTGTTGCCGTCACTTTCTTCCGCAACAGATACAGTACATCTATTTATAGCATTGAATTTTGAAACACCGTCTGAAAAACCAAATTCAACAGACATTGACGGCAGTACGCCTACAACTTTTTTCTTCAGATACCCTTCTGTTTCAAGCATAGCCACATCAGCCTTACCGTTCCAATTTTGCTTGTCACCGGCAGTAACGTGAGTTTCATCACTGCCGATATGGTTATTCACTATATCCTCAAGTGCATCTAAATCTTCGCCTTTTGCCAATCGTATATCTTCCGGCATACTTTATCACCCCACGCTATTCCTTTACAAAATGATCTTTAGGATTATAATAAATATAATTGTTATCCGTACTCCAACCATTCCAAGAAAGCTTACTCACAATGCCGCTGCTGATACTCCACAAGTATCTATGGCGTCCATATACCGTTCCGTCCGGATAGATTACAGCCTGAACATTATATATTTCACTTTCGTCACCGGATTCGGCTGCCCACGACACTAAAAATACGGGTGCATTCGATTTATTCGGCAGTTGAGCGTTATTTCCTACCTGCACTATATCAGTCTTATATGTACCGTTTTGATACTGACTGTATGTAATTCCGAAACTGTCAATATTACTGCAAGTGCTGATATTATCTTTATCAAACAACAGCATAGCATAAGTGCTGTCCAATGTTGAAGATACCAGTTCTGAAATCTTTTTGTCCACTGCTTGCACCAAGTTCTGCACAAATGCAGTTGTTGCTATTCTCGTTGAAATATCAGATGACGGCGGAGTCGGAGATTTCGGTGTACCTGTAAAACTTGGTGAATTTTTGTCCGCTTTGCCTGACAATGCCGTCTGTATGCCTTGTATCAGTCCCTGCACAAAAGCAGTAGTAGCAATCTGTGTAGAATTTGTACTGCTTGACGCAGTCGGTGCGGTTGGTGCACCCGTAAAACTCGGTGAATTTTTATCTGCCTTAGCAGACTCCAATGTTTTAATAAGTGCGTCAATATTTACAAAATTCTCATTGAGCACCTCTACATCAATAGTGTCGGACGGTGCCGGCAGTTTAAAATTATGATTTGATGTGTACTTCATTTTTCACGCCTCCTTATAATAAATGTGCATACGGCTTATTATCTTTAAATACCACATATGCGTTTGCTCCATTTTCTCTTAAATATACCTCATTGTTTTCTACATACAGCCATGTTCTACCGTCATAATCTTTAACACCTCCCCATGTAAATATTTTTGCATTGCCCCATGTCCCGAGTTTTTTCTGAACTTCGCTCCAAGTATTGCTTTGAAACTCATAATTCACTTGAAGATGTGCAGGCTTAACCTCATCCACCGCTGATTTTATCTGTTCAAAATTATACGGCACTCCTTTACGTCCGCTGAATTTAACAGCCACTGTGTAATTTTTATAATCCTCGATTATTGTACAGCCTGTCCTGTCATACATTAAAATAAGCTGTTCAAGTTCCGATTTTGTCAGAAGATTATTTCCTTGCAGTCTTGCAATTACTCTCGCCCTCTTAGTTTCATTATCTGCCGTAATTTCAGACAGTCCTATGTCTTTTTCATGCAGCAGAAAACTGTCAGTGACAGTAATAAACAGACGCTTATCTTCATCAGTAATATCTTCCGAAACTTTATCAAGTATTGTTTGAACGACATTGTAAAAGTCCTTTACCGTCTTTGATTTTCTATAATAATTCGGAAGTCTGTCAATCATTTCAACACCACGCTTTCAAGCACCGGTACCGCTCCGTCTGCTATTTTGATATTTTCTGTTCCGCTGTTGACCTTTAAGTCCGTATAATCCTCAACACCCGATATTGATAATATAAGACTGCCGATTTTGGCATATGATATATATTCCTTTTTTACTGCCTCCCCCGACAAATAGTCCTTTAATACATTTTCAAACGTTGTCTGTATGTTTGATGTATTATCAGCTGTCAGCCTAACTGATATATTTATCATAACGGGTGAAGCACTGACCACTGTAACTTCTGCACCGATTGGTCTGTTTTCCTCAACGTGCTCTTTCACTTTTGAAATAAGTTCACTGTCTGCGGGACGGTTATCAGCATCTACAATTACTACTTTTACTGTCCCCGCTCCGTTCCAAAGCGGTATTACTTTTACATCTCCCACTCCGCTTACTTCTTTTGCCCATTCAATATAATGATATTTATTTCCGCTGACATTCGGACGTGACACTTTTTCAAGGTATCGTTCCAATAAGTCTGCATCGCTCTCTGCATCATAACCGCCTGTAAAATCCGTTATATTCTGAACGGCTGTAATTCCGGGAAGTGTTATAGGGAATCGATTTATATCTCCTTTTTTCACATTGCCTGCACTGCCTGAAACAGTGCAAGTCGCACCGACTTCAACAGAACCGTTTTCGGCAATGCTCACTGTTTCATTTACTTCAAACAGGACATTATCCGCCGCAACCTTTGCACCTTTCAAAATCACTTCACCTCGGTTTCCGCTGATTAGCAGTGTACCTTTTGAATAAGTGGCTGTTTTACGCACTATGTTCTGCTCGGCTGTCTTGCGGTCAAGGTATTCTCCCTCTGCAGTCACGGCAAATGTGTTTTCTGACAGTCTGCTTATCCTTTTCTGCAACAGATATATTTGTTCTGCCACCGGATAAAGAAGGTCATAAAAAAACGAGCCGACCGAAATATCATATTCTTCCGGCACGCTCGACAGCATATATTCAATTATTTCATCAAGTGTCATATGGTGTACACCTCCGCACTTTCTCCGTAAGCTGTGTTCAATGTGAAAGATATTTTAAGTGTCGCTCCGACTTTCTCCGCAGAAAAACCGCTCATACTATAAATATCCTCATTCCGCAAAAGTGCTGTTTCTATTTCTCTGCGAAGTTCCGATTCTGCAAAATCAAAGTTATATAATTTTCCTATTACCAAATCTTCAATATTTGCACCGTATTGTTTGTCTTTGTATATGGAGTATATGTAAAGCTGTGTCCGCATACATTTTTGTATCCATAGCTTAAGAGCATTAATGCCCGATAAAATAACGGGATTGCCGTCTTTTATAACAAATTCACCGTTACCGAAATCAAAATCAAATGTCTTTTTCATTATTCGGTTACTCCTATCACAACAAACTTGTTGTCGTTGTCATACGGCAACAAAACCACTTCTTTTCCAAGATATTTGTATTCCGTATGATTGTCCCTCTCTTGTGTTTCATAAATATCAAAGACCGATTTTATATCACTGTCATCAAGTAAAATATTGTTTCCAAGCTGTATTACAAGTTTCGGCAGAGATATAATTCTGCCGAACATCGGTGTATATGACGACGGATTGTCTCTTTCTTTTATGTGCCTCGCTAAATCCGTAACTCCACTCATATCCTTGTTCCTTTCCACGAAAAAAAGCGACTACCTAAGTAATCGCTTTATATTTTAATCTTCTTTTTCAGTTTCTTTAATTAGGTCCTCAGCTTTCTTGCATCCGCCTTCTACCCATTCTTCAAATTCAGTCTGTACTCGCACAGACTGATTAATTTGTTCTTCCACCGTTTACACCTACTTTACTCGTTATGAAGAGTATTATACCACAACACATACTTTAAATCAACTGTTCATTCAAGTTTACTCAACTCCAGTTTATCAAAATGCCAGCCGTCTTTATAACTGTGGTTTGTGCTTTCGATTGCATACTTCACACCGTCTACCGATATAACTTCTCCGGCTCTGGTATAGCTGTCATATTTCTCTACTATTTCAAACGAAAAAGTTTCATTCACCTTTGCATTTTCGTTAAGTTCGCGTTTTGCAACTGTATCGGCATTTTCTTTTTCGGTATCTATCTTAACAATTTTCTGCAAAAAGCCATATTTATCAATAAGGTCACGGTTCTGCAAAACCATCAATTCCTTATACACATTATCCTTTTCAGATGTTATTTTAATAGAGTTGTACATATCCTCAATAGACGTGCTATGGCTTACATTGCCTCTGTAATCAATCGAATATCCCTGTCTTACATTACTCGCCACTTGAAATTCAGGATAGGCTGTCAAATCTCCGATTTTGTATATTCTCAATCCTTCCGGCACAAAATCAAAATTATAATTTCCGCCGCACTTTTCGAGAATATCTTTGAGTATATCCGATACGGTTTTATCAAAATATATCTGCTTTATATTTGCAGTCAATTCCGGCAGCATTACAATAGATATAGACAAGTCATTACAGATTTCTTTGATAGCATTGGCTGCCGAAATATTTTTAAACTGATATGTCTGACTTGTTTTATTAAGATACCATCCAAGGTCAGCAATAGTATACTTATTACTGTTCTTGTCACCGTCATCTGCCTTAGTTATTACTCCACGAAAAATCTCTGCATTGGTTACCATTCTGATAATATCGCCGATTTGCGGTGTGTACATCAAATCTTTCAGATATGCTGCGTCAGTTTTCGCTATATCAAAAGACATTGTAGTTGCAAGTTCATATATACTGTTTTTCCACGACAGATTTCCTATCATTTCGGTTATATCGGTATCATTTGCATACATTCTCAGTTCATCAGTCGGCGTAATAGGAGTAAGGTTCTGCATTGCAGGATGAATGTTTTCCTTAACTCTGTTATTCCATACAGCCGTAGGTTCTTTTTCTCCGCCGTATGAATTTTCCGAATACATATAGCTTTCCATACTTCCGGAAGATGATGTTCCGTTTGACTTATCGGAGTATTCCGGATTAAACACATAATCATAATTACCGCCTGCAAAGCTCCATGTATGACTTCCCACAGTTCTGCAGTTGCTTGTCCCTCCTGTATTACCTTCAACAGTAGTAAAACTGTTACCGCTTACGGAAACAATTATTCCGGTATGTCCCTCACGCAGAAATATATCTCCTGCGTGAGGTGTATATGTACCATTTGTAACTTGATGTTTCGAATGAAGTCTGCCGTTTTTTCGTGCCCAATCAATACAGTTAGGGCAATATGAGTAATTAGGAACTATACTTGTCGGAACACCGCACTGTCTTACAACATAGCTTACAAACGCCGCACACCACCAAAAGTTATATCCTATATTTTCAACATTGTCGGAATACCAATGAGTATATTTATTGTTATTTCCGCACTTGCCCCCTATTTCCTGCATTTCTTTTCTTGCACGTTCCGCGACATCAAATCCCGATGACATTATTCAAGCAGCCCCAATCTATCCAACCACACAATTACACGCAAATCATCATATTGTAAATTCCATCCTTCGTCCGTTCCGCTGAGTACACCCTTGTCAACAGCCTTTTGAACACTCTTTCGTGCCCATTCCGGCATATTTTCATCAATATAGTTATATATCATTGGATTTGCAAGGGTTTCAACAAGTCCTACAAGGTATGCAACTTGTTCTTTGAGTTTATTAAGTTCTTCCATATCAATTTCATCCTCCGTATTGTTTTGGTCCTCATAATTCAGAAGATTAAACTCCTCTAAATCAAGTGTGTACCAAAGGTCACCGTCTGTCTTTATTGTGTATTTAAAGTCCTTGACCGCAACAGCCATATTTATCGGTGTTTCTGTAATAATGAGGCGTATAGGAAGTTTCAGGTCTATCCATGTATCAATTTTATATACATATTCCCACCCCTTCATTGACTTATCACGCAGATACGGATAATCTCTTATCGGGAAAAAGCTTGAAATAGAAATACTTTTTAATTTCGGACTTCCTATCAGCATAAGTTCGCCGTGCGATACCGTTTCAAATGTTTCGGTTGACTGTGGTTTGCTTATGGTAAACTGTGACGGCAAAACGGGAATTTTCAATATATCCGCTCTGTTATTTACGCTCAAATATATATCCAAATTCGCACCTCCAACCTAAAAACTGCAAAGAAAAAAGCCGTCAGGAGCTGACAGCCTCAAAATCACATATTCTCCAACACTTCAACAATTCTTTTTGCCACCTTGTTTGCCAAAGTATCATCATCTTCGCCATTTGAATACACAGTAACATTTATCCGGTTTATTATGCTCGGTTTCTCATTTGCAGACACCGGTTTCATATAGTTCTGCAGTGTGTTCCAAAATCTGTCGAGCGGAAGAATTGCCTCTGCTCCGGATTCACCTCCGACCATAGGGAAACCGCCGTTCATACCGAACATTGTAGGACGTGTCATAATACCGCCTTTTGCGTACCATTGTATGCCGAGTTTCGGTATCAGTGTATTGATACCGGCAATACTGATAGTTCCCGTCTGCACAATATGCGGAGTTTTAATAATACCTTTTATCCCGTTCCATACATTGCTTATTGTACTCTTTATTGAATTAAAGACGCCTGACACTGTGTTTTTGACTGAATTAAACACATTCTGAAATGTTGTTCTTATGCTGTCTATTACTGTTTTAATTCCTTCTATAACATTCGTTACAACCGTCTTTATATTGTCAAAAGCAAGTCCTGCGGATAATGTTATCGTATTCCAAATATTTATTATAACATTCTTCGCACCGTCAATTATTAATGTAATACCGCTTATCACATTCTGTACACCGTTTTTTATAGTTTCGGTATTTAATGTAAATATACCGACTATGACTTGGAACACACCGGATATTGTTGTTTTAATGCCTTCAAATATTCCTGCCACCGCCGTTTTTATATTTTCAAAAACAGATTTTATGTTATCAAAGAACATTTGAAAATTCTGCTTTATTCCGCCTATAATATTCGATATTACCGTTTGTATATTTAAGACGGTATCGGATACTTGATTTTTAATGCCGTCAATAACTTTTCCGACAGTTGCTTTGATGTCATTTACAATCTCGGAAATTACATTTTTAACCGGAGCAAGTGCTGTGCTTACCGAAGTTTTTATTTCTTCAAATTTTTCAGTGACTGCGGTTTTTACCGAAGTAAATTTCTCTGCAATTTTGCTTTTTATTCCGTTTGCGGCATCACCGATTGACGATAACTTTTCTCCGACAGTTTCTTTAATCCCGTTAAACTTCTCACTGATTT